>WRLJ01000057.1 GCA_009777685.1 Oscillospiraceae bacterium
TACCGTCGTGCTGAATTCCGCCGTTTGCCTGTATATGGCAAACCCGCACACGACGCTCCGCGACTGCGTGCGCCTGGCCGAACGCACAATCGACAGCGGGAAAGCGTACCAGCAGCTGGAACAATTCTCACGATTGACAAACACATAACGGAAGGGTGTTCTGTAAAGCCATGATCCTTGACACCATTGCCGCCGCCGCCCGAAAGCGCGTGGCGGCGCGCAAGGCCGCCATCCCGCTGGAAACCGTTCAGGAACGCGCTCTGGCCCTGCCCAGGGGGAATCTCGCTTTTGAGAACGCCTTGGCGGCGCCGGACCTGTCGCTGATCTGCGAGGTCAAGAAGGCCTCCCCTTCCAAGGGCGTTATTTCCGAGGACTTCCCGTATTTGAGAATCGCGCGGGCCTATGAGCGGGGCGGCGCGGCCGCCGTCAGCGTACTGACCGAGCCGGAGTTTTTCCAGGGAAGCGACGTATATTTACAGGAGATACGCGGGGCCGTGCGTCTCCCCCTGCTGCGCAAGGATTTCACGGTGGACCCCTACCAAATCTACGAGGCCAAAATCTTGGGCGCGGACGCGGTTTTGCTGATCTGCGCCCTGCTGGACGAGGCTTTTCTGCGGGAGGCGCTGGCCCTCTGCGGCGAGTTGGGCCTCTCCGCGCTTGTGGAGGCGCACGACGAGGCGGAGATTCTGACCGCCCTGCGCGCCGGAGCGCGGATCATCGGGGTCAACAACCGCGATTTGCGTACCTTTGAGGTGGACATTCAGACCTGCGTCCGCCTGCGCGGGCTTGTGCCGGACGGCGTCCTGTACGTCGCCGAGAGCGGCCTTCGCACGGCAGAGGATATGGAGCTTCTGCGGCAGGCGCGGGCAGACGCCGCGCTGATCGGCGAGACGCTGATGACGGCGGAGAATATCGAGCGGGCGATGGCCGGACTGAAGGGCGGGTCGTAGGTGCGCATCAAAATCTGCGGTCTGAGCCGCCCGGAGGACATCGAGGCCGTCAACCTCGGCCGCCCCGACTATATCGGCTTTGTCTTCGCCCCCAGCCGCCGCCGCGTGAGCTTTGCGCAGGCGGAGGAGCTCAAATCCCGCTTGCACCCGGCGGTCAAATCCGTGGGCGTCTTCGCCGGCGAGACGCCGGCGCGCATAGCGGAGCTTCTGCGGCGCGGCGTGATCGGCATCGCCCAGCTGCACGGGGATGAGGATTTGTCCTATGCCGCCGCGCTCCGCGCGCTGACGGACGCCCCCATTGTAAAGGCAATCGCCTTGCCAACCCCGGAGCGTGTGCGCGCCTGGGAAGACGCGGCGGACTATCTTCTGCTCGATGGCGCGGCGGGCGGCGCGGGCCGCCGGTTTGACTGGGCTTCCATGCCCGTCCCGCGTACACCGTGGTTTCTGGCGGGCGGCCTGAACGCCGGAAATCTGGAGGAAGCGGCGCGCTATCGGCCGTTTGGGCTGGATATCAGCAGCGGCGCGGAAACCGGCGGCGTTAAGGACCCGGAAAAAATCATCAATTTGATACAGATCGTGAGGAATCTGCCATGAGCATCCCCGCTTCCCCGCCGGGGCGTTTCGGCGTCCACGGGGGGCAGTATGTCCCCGAAACCCTGATGAGCGCGCTCATCGAACTGGAGGAAGCCTACAACGCGGCCCAAGCCGACCCGGCCTTTGCCGCGGAGCTTGACGCCCTGCTGACCGGCTACGCGGGCCGCCCTTCCCCGCTGTATTTCGCGGAGAAAATGACCCGCGATTTGGGCGGCGCGAAAATCTACCTCAAGCGCGAGGACCTCAACCACACCGGCTCGCATAAAATCAACAACGTGCTGGGCCAGACCCTGCTGGCCAAACGCATGGGCAAAACGCGCCTGATCGCCGAGACCGGCGCGGGCCAGCACGGCGTGGCCGCGGCCACCGCCGCTGCGCTGTTCGGCCTGGAGTGCGTGGTGTTCATGGGCAAGGAGGACACCGAGCGGCAGGCGCTGAACGTCTACCGCATGGAACTGCTCGGCGCGTCCGTCCGCCCCGTGACCTCCGGCACGCAAACCCTCAAGGACGCCGTCAACGAAACCCTGCGCGAGTGGGCCTCGCGTCTGGCCGACACGCACTATGTGCTGGGCAGCGCGCTCGGGCCGCACCCCTTCCCTACCCTGGTCCGCGATTTCCAGAGCGTCATCGGGCGCGAAACGCGCCGTCAGGTCGCCGCGGCGGAAAACGGGCGTCTGCCCGACGTTCTGCTGGCCTGCGTGGGCGGCGGCAGCAACGCCATCGGGCTGTTCCATGACTTTATCCCCGACCCCTCCGTCCGCATGATCGCCTGTGAGGCGGCGGGGCTGGGGGTCGACCACCCGAAGAACGCGGCGACGATCGCCAACGGCAGCGTCGGGGTGTTCCACGGCATGAAGTCATACTTCTGCCAGGATGAATACGGGCAAATCGCGCCCGTACACTCTATTTCGGCGGGTCTGGACTACCCCGGCGTCGGCCCGGAGCACGCGGGCCTGCATGACAGCCGCCGCGCCGAATATGTGCCCGTGACGGACGCGGAGGCCGTGGACGCCTTTGGCTACCTCAGCCGGCCGGAGGGCATCATCCCCGCCATTGAGAGCGCCCACGCCGTCGCCTGCGCGCGGCGTCTCGCGCCCGAACTGCCGGCGGATTCCATTCTCGTGATCTGCCTGTCCGGCCGCGGCGACAAGGACGTGGCCGCCATCGCGCGCTATAAGGGGGCTGTGATCCATGAGTGAGCGTATCCGCCGCGCGTTTGCCGCGCGGAAGGCCTTTATCCCGTTTATCACGGCGGGCGACCCCAGCATGGAGGTGACCGAGCAATTGGTGTACGCGCTGGAAGCCGCCGGGGCGGACCTGATCGAGCTGGGCATCCCCTTCTCCGACCCCGTCGCCGAAGGGCCGGTGATCCAGGCCGCCAGCGAGCGCGCCCTGGCGGCGGGCTTTACGACCGACAAGCTCTTTGAGATGACGGCCCGCCTCCGGAAGCGGACGGACATCGCGCTGGCGTTTATGACGTACTTAAACCCCGTATACGCCTACGGCAAGGAGCGCTTTGTCCGGCAAGCCGCCGAATGCGGCGTGGACGCGCTGATTGTGCCCGACCTCCCGTTTGAGGAAAAGGACGAACTGGCCCCGCTGTGCGAGCAGTACGGCTTGGCGTTCATCTCGCTGATCGCCCCGACCTCCCGCGGGCGGGCGCTGCGCATCGCCGCGGAGGCGCAGGGCTTTGTCTACTGCGTATCCTCGATGGGCGTGACGGGTATGCGCGCGCGCCTGGGCACGGAAATCGGCGGGATCATCCGCCTCGTCAAGGAGTCGCGCGACATCCCCTGCGCCATCGGCTTCGGCGTGTCGACGCCCGAGCAGGCGCGCGACATGGCCGAGCTGTCCGACGGGGTGATTATCGGCAGCGCGATCGTGGACATCGCGGCGCGGCACGGGAAAGACTGCGCGGGCCCCGTGAGGGAATTCGCGGAGAAGATACGGGCGGTGTTGTAGGGCGCGGGTTTTGGGCGTCGCAGGGTACGGTGCGGGTTTTGGGGTTTGTAACGCAACGCGCCGGGGGATGGGTCCCCCGGCGCGTTGTGTGATGTACAAATGGTGTGTTGTAGGATGTTCCCCAACGTGTAAAACGGGGCAACACGGCGCGCCGGGGTCGTCGCGCCCTACGGGTTTACCCTGTCAGCACCGGGGTTACTTTGATATCGGGGGCGTGGCCGTTACCTGCCGTAAACGGTTCGGGGGCGAGGAGCGCACGAGGTTAGGACGATACGGCAGGCAAAATAATCTCCGGTTTCTGTGTAACGCCGCCTGATTTTTGTCGTGTATAATGGGTGAAAGGCCTTTCCATCACACACAGGGAGGTGAACCGCGTGGAGGATCGTAAAATCGTTGACTTGTATTGGCAGCGTTCGGAAAGCGCCATTGCGGAAACCGCAAAAAAGTATTCCCGTTACTGTCTTTCCATCTCGTTTAACATCCTGCATAACCAAGAAGACGCCGAGGAATGCACGAACGATACCTATCTTCGCGCGTGGAACGCCATGCCTCCCCATCGCCCCAATTGTTTGGCCGCCTTTTTGGGAAAGATCACGCGCAATCTCTCCTTGGACAAATTCAAAAGCTACGCCGCTCAAAAACGCGGTCTCGGGCAGACGGAGATCGCCCTGTCCGAGCTGGACGAAGTGATTCCCTCCGCGTCAAGCGTTGAGCAGGCCATAGACGAAAAGGAATTGGCAGAAACGCTAAACCGCTTCCTTGAACGTTTACCCAAGCAAAAGCGCATGATGTTTGTTCAACGGTACTGGTATCTCATGCCGATTCGGGCCATAGCGGAGCAATGGGGAAAACGGGAGAGTTATGTGAAAACCACGTTGTTCCGCACAAGGCAGAAATTGAAATCACATCTGGAAAGAGAGGGTGTAGTGATATGAAAAACGAACGGCTTTTAGCTTCCATAGGGAATATAGCGGACCAGCATATCCTAGAAGCGCAGCCCAAAGCAACGAGGGGGATAACGCCATTCAAGCCTGCCGTTTTGGCCGCCGCCATAGCCGCCTTCGCATTGCTGTGCGGGTTTACCGTGTATGTGATGACCGGCGGAGACCTATGGATACAAAAACCGTCCAGTGATCCGGCAGAGACTGTCCGCTCGGCCATCGAAAACCAAGCCGGCAAGGACTATGCGATCCGCATTGCCGTCGAACGTATTGAAATCGACGAGGCGGAGACGGCACGTGTCGTGGAAAGGTTCATCAGCGGCACAATTGCCGAGCGGCGGGGTTGGAGCGAGGCGTATTTGGCGGAGCATTTCATCGTGGTAAAGGCCATCTACTATGCCGAATACGACCGCGCGCAAACAACGAGGAGTGACGGTAAAATTGTTCAGTATTTCTATCTGACGCGGGATATTGACAGCGGCAAGTGGACGATCGTGGACAACTCCGGCAATGTGCATGGGCCGGATGAATTGGCAGGAGATAGTAACCCTCAGGCAGATATAAACGGCGATACTGGACCGGAAAACAGCGAAGTCATCAGTGTGCAAGAACAAATCATATCCTATTTATCCGAATTGTTTACCCAAGCATACGTGCCGTACTACGATGGGCTGCGTTACGGGATAACAGGCTACGAGGAAACCATACTCGATGGCGAGTGTACGGCAACCTTCCTGTGGACGATGTATTTTTTGGGCAAAGCTTGGGATCTGCCAAGCGACGAGGGGGTAGAACAGGAAGCAAACTTTTTCCTGCAAGCCACGGCACCGCTCATCAACGGCATGGAGCTGGATGTAAGCACAATGATGGTTCTCGCGGACGCAAGCGCGGTTGGCCCAGCGAATTATAGTACCCCGATAGAGGAAATTTTCCCCGATCAGGTTTCTAAGTGATATGCCTTAAATCCTACAGACATCCCAGTTGACAGCAATGGATGGGTTCTGCTGGGGTTGGAGAAGGGCGAGGATCCGTCCGGCGCGCTGGCCCATCTGGTGCGGAACCCCGCGTCCTCCTCCCGCCGCCTGCGGGCGGCACCCTCCTCTGAGAGGAGGGCAAGGCCGGAGTTTTTGAGAAACCTCCTTGCCTCCCTCCCAGAGGGAAGTGGCCGCCGATAGGCGGACGGAGGGAGGACTTGGGGCGGCGCGGCACGCGCCGGGGCCTGTTCGTGGGAGGGCGCGCCCTTGACAAGCTGTAAAAACGTGTGATATTATGCTCCCGGCGGGTTCCTGGATTCCGGCCGGACAGGGACCGTTTTTTCGGGGGGAGCGATGGGAATATGAAAACGGCTTTGCTTGTGGACGATTCTTCCTTTATGCGGGAATTGATCGAAAAAATGCTTCGCCACCACGGCGTAACGGTGATCGGCGAAGCGGAAAACGGAAAGGCCGGCGTGGAGAAATACAAGGAGCTTAAACCGGACATCGTTGTTTTGGACATCATGATGGACGAAATGACGGGTTCCGAGGCCCTGCGGCAGATCATGGAATTCGACCCCGGCGCGAAGGTCGTCGTCCTCAGCTCCGTGACCGGGCAGAAGCCCGTTACCGATGAAGTGACCTCGCTGGGCGCCAAAGCGGTTTTGGTTAAGCCGCCCGACCTGAAATCCATCGAGGCCGCGCTGGCGAGCCTGTAAGCGGCCGCCGGAATTTGCGATAAGGAGCTAAATCCGCCATGCCGAGCGTGATCGTCACCGGCGCCGACCGGGGCCTGGGGCTCTCGTTATGCAAGGAATATCTAAGCCGGGGCTGGACCGTGTTCGCCGGCAAATACAGGGCCGACTACACCCTGCTGGAAGACGCGGGACGGTCGGCTCCGGAGTTGCGTATCCTCAATCTGGATATGGGATGCCCGGACAGCATCGCCGCCGCCGGAGACGAAATACGGAAGGTGACGGACTCCCTGGATATGTTCATTTCCAACGCGGCGCTGATGGGCCCCGTACAGTGTGATCTCTATGAGCCGCCGATGGACCTTGAGGCCGTCTGGGATTCCTTCCGGGTCAACGCGCTGGGACCGGTCCGGCTCGCGGAAGCCCTGCTGCCGCTGCTGGAGAGGGGCGCGATGAAGCGGCTGTGCTTTGTTTCGAGCGAGGTGGCGTGCGTCGCGCTGATGAAGAACCGGGCCGACAGCCCGTACCCGTATCCCATGAGCAAGACGGCGCTGAATATGGGCGTCCGTCTGTTGCACAACACGCTGTATCCCCGGGGATACACGTTCCGCCTGTTTCATCCCGGCTGGATGAAGCGCCGTATGCAGGACGGCTCGCTGTCGGAGAACGCGCTATACGACCCCGACGAGATCGGCGGCGTCGCGTCGCGGTATTTTGAAATGCCCCTGCGGGACGAGCATCGTCTGGTCATGGTGGATTACAGCGGCTATGAATGGCCGTTTTAGGCGGGTGTCGAATGAAGGATACTGTACTGATTACCGATTTGGAGCACGCTTTCAGCCTGAGCCTGGCCGAGGTATTCGCCCGGGAGGGCTTCCGCGTCTTCGCGATGGGCGGCGCGCTGTCCGGCCGGATCACGCCGCTGCCGTCCGGCGCGCGTGAGGCCGCGGCGGAACTGGAAAAACAGGCCGGCAAGCTCGACTTTCTGATCGACACCACCGACGTTTACGACCCCGCGGATACCTTCACCCTGTCGGACGGGATCGATGCCGCCGTTATGGAACGTGTTTTTCGCCAAAATGTACTGCGCCCCATGCGGATCCTGGAAAACGTTCTGCCGCTGCTGGACGCGGGGGAAGGCCGGCGGCTGTTCTACCTGACCGGCGCCGGGGCGTCGATCAACGGGACGCGCTGTGTGTCCGGCATCGCCTATGCCATGAGCAAGGCGTCTTTGCACCAGTTTATCCAGATGACGCGCAATAAGCTCGCCCCCAAGGGCTATACCTTCCGCGTGTTCGACCCGATGCACGGCAGGACCGCGCCGGAAGCGGCCGCGGAGAGCGCGTATCACTATATCACGCGCAGGCGCGGGACAGAAAACCATGACCCTCTGCGCGACGATGAGGAAAATCTGGTGTTCCGCGACGCGCAGGGACGGCAGCATCCCTGGTAAAACAAACAAAAACAGCGGACGGCGTTACCGTGACGCCGTCCGCTGTTACCTGTTTCACTTCGCGCTTTTCAGCCGCCGGACGCGCGTCTCCCGTCCGGCGCCCCGGCCCGTTCTAATCCTCTCCGGCCCCCGCATATAAATGTAGGGAACTACATGGGGAGGGGGCGGACCTTTGAAGGGCAACATCGAGGAGCGGGCCTGTGAGGTGGCTGTTCACATTATAGAGACCAAGGCGACGGTGCGCGCGGCGGCGGCAAAATTCGGCATCTCGAAGTCTACCGTCCACAAAGACCTGAGCGACCGCCTGAAAACCATCAATCACGCGCTGTACCTGGCCGTCAAGGAGGTTTTAGAGGAAAACAAAGCCGAACGCCACCTGCGGGGAGGCATGGCGACGAGACGGAAATACAAGGGGGACGACGCAAGCTAAAACAGGCCGGAAATCACGCCGTTTTCGTCTACGTCCACCTGCTCATAGGCGGGGACGCGGGGCAGACCGGGCATCGTCATGATGTCGCCGGTGTACACGACCACAAAGCCGGCGCCCGCCGAGAGCTTTACACGGGAGACGCGCAGGGTAAAGCCCGCGGGTCTCCCCAGCTTTTTGGGGTCGTCGGACAGGGAATACTGCGTTTTGGCCACGCACACCGGCAGGTTGCCGCCGCCCCGCTCCGTCAGGCGCTCCAGCTCCTTGACCGCGGGCAGGGAAAACTCCACGCCCGCCGCGCCGTAGATATCACGCGCCAAGGTCTCGATTTTCTCCTTCAGCGGCATCTCCAGCGGATAGGCAAAACGGAAGCCCTCCCCGCCGGTCTCCGCGCTCTCCAGAACAGCCTCCGCCAAGGCCTCGCCGCCCGCGCCGCCCTTGGCCCAGACCTCGCAGAGGGCGCTGCGCGCGCCGGCGGCCTCACAGGCCGCGGCAATCTCCCGCAGCTGCTCCGGCGTGTCGCCCGCAAAGCGGTTGACGGCGACCACGGCGGGCAGGCCGAAGCGCGTTGTGATGTTCTCAATGTGCGCCTTGAGGTTGTCCGTGCCGCCGTTATAGGCCACGGAACGCGCCGTGGCGACGATGACGCACGCGGCGGGCTCCAATCCCCCCGCGCGGCATTTGATGTCAATGAATTTCTCCGCGCCTAGATCCGCTCCGAAGCCCGCCTCCGTAACCACAACGTCCGCCAGCGAGAGAGCCAGCCGCGTCGCAATCAGGCTGTTGCA
>WRLJ01000058.1 GCA_009777685.1 Oscillospiraceae bacterium
CCTCCCGCCGCGTGCGGGCGGCACCAGGCCATTCTGAACCGGGAGCCGCATGTGCCGTCCTCCTCCCGCCGCCTGCGGGCGGCACCCTCCTCTGGGAGGAGGGCAAGAACGAACCCAAAATTTTCGAGAAACCCCCTTGCCTCCCTCACAGAGCTTAACTTGACCCACAGAATTGAAAAGCTGTAATCTCTTGCGTCCCTAAGCAATTTCTCGTTTTTGCTTGTCGTTACAGGGAAAATTCGCGAAAAACAAGCCTTGGAGAACGCATAAAACAGATGATTTTGGGCGAGATAGATTGATAGGGTATCGCTTTTCCGAGAGCCTAAACGTTCTTTTCTCTTAGGCACACAACGGTTTACGGCCTCTGAAAATTGTGGGTCAAGTTAAGCTCACAGAGGGAGGTGGCCGCCGATAGGCGGACGGAGGGAGGATCTGGGCGGGGCAGACACCACGAACAACCCCCGGCGCGCGGGGCGTCGCGCCCTACCATTCATAAGAGGGGCAGGTACATTAAAAACGCCCCTATATAACAGACTCTTTTTACCGACTTTTCCCTGCCTGCAACATTTGCCCCTTTTCATGGAATATACGGATAGAAGGGTGATACGCCCTGCCGCAACGGAAAGGGGTGGTTCCGAGTGAAATGGATTGTAATTTGACCGGCGCGGGCGGAAACCCCGGAGCAAATCTCAGAAATCCAGCGATCCCCGCGACCCCAAAATTTACAGTCAGAAAGGAACATACACCATGAAAAAGAGAACAAAACGTATCTTTTCCCTGACTCTCTGTCTGGCCATGCTGATGGCCATGATGCTCGCGCTGCCCGCGCAGGCGGCGGGTGACGATGTGCTGGACGCAGCCGAACTGGGCTTACCCGTTGCTGAGTTTTATGTGCCTGAGGCGGGCATGACGATCGCGGCAATGGCAGAATGTAATCATGATGTCGGTTGGGATGTCGTGGATTCGTACACGGTTCTGGAAAATGAGGCCATCTGTAACTATACTCCAGGATGTAGACTTCAACTATGGAGTACATACGTAGTGATAAGATGTATAAACTGTGGAGCGATTCAGTCCGGCGTTAAATGGAATATGTTCACCAGACACACCCGTTGCAATAATGGCCGCGAGTAAAGAGCCTCTTGGGAAAGGCGGCGTCATGCCGCCTTTCCCAAGATACCATATCCATACAATAGACATTGGGAGGGTCACAAGTTTATGAAGCGAATCACCCTGCTCCTCGCCGCATTGCTGCTGCTGACCGCCTGCGGCGAAAGCACCGGAAGACCGGAACCGCCGGCCTCGACGACAGACGCGCCTGTCGTGCCGGTCGATCCGGAGGAGTACGATGATTATTTCGTTTACCCGGCCATTATGGGCAGCGAGGGATCCATTACCGGTTTCGCGGCGGACGAGAACGGCACGGTGTATATCGCGTATTCCGTGTATCATGATTCGCCCGGGGTATCGGCCGGGGAGCAGATAACGGCGTATGACATGAACGGCGGGGTGTTGGCGAGATATGAAATTCCGGCGGAGGTATTCTCAGTGGGCCAAATATGCGTCGGGGACGGAGCGCTCTATTATACGGCCAGCGCAGCGGGGGAGGACGGAAAAAGCCAGCGCTATATTTTCCGGTTGGATTTACAAACACAGGCGATAACAAGATTGGATACTCCGTCAAATCTGTTTCCCTGGGTTTCGTCAAATGCGCTTCCGTTGACGTCGGATGTGAATACCCTGTACGCGGCGATCAAGAAACTCGCCTACCTGGATGGAAAACTTTACATTCTCGGCATACAGGAGGACTATATCACCAATGAATATGATGATGTGCTTGGTTTTATCGAAGATACAGGTGATGTTTTCTACAGCTTCCAATATGACGGAACGGTCCTCGCGGCCTATGACATCGCAAACGACGCCGTAGAAATCGTGTTCGGCAGACTGCTCCATGACTTTGCGCTGACCCCCTACGGTACCATCATCCTGCAAGCCAATGACCCCGAATATGACCGCGCTGAACATTATGCCAACTCCCGGACCTATTTCGCGGAGCTTTTCTTAGATACGATGTCCATCGGCGAGAAGATTTACCGGGATATCCCAAGCCCCGCGGGTTTTGCCACCGACGGGCTCGGAGTTATGTTTTCCTCCATGAACGCGCTCATGCTTGACTCGCCGAATGGTGTCTATTACTGGTCGCTGGGAGAAGACACGGGCATCACGAATCTAGGGGAGAATAAGCGCAGGGATATTCTGAGCAGCGACGCCATCGCGTACGCTAACGGATATACGTTTTACCATAGAAATGTGAATACGGGCCGTGAGTTTGAGCATACCATCACCCGCATCCGCAACTCAGCCTACATCGACCTCACCCCGCCAATTCAAATCATCGGCGCGAACCTGTACGGCGGGATTCCCCGGCAAGGGCACAACATCCAGTTCTCGGCCCTCTCTCATGACGAGTTCGCGCTGGCTGTGCTGTCGGGCGGGGTGGCGTATGACCTCGCTTATGTCAGCTCCCGGCAGGATTTCGCGTACAACCTGCGCAAGCAAGGCTCGTTCTACCCCCTCAACGACGTGCCGGGGGTGATGGAGTTTCTGGAGGAGTGCCACCCCTTTGTCCGGGAGGCGGCGACGGATACAGACGGGAACGTATGGATGCTGCCGATCAGCGTTGAGGCGGCGGGGATTCTGTATCATGTTGAGAACAGCCAAAAAGCCGGGCTGGACTTCGCGAACGCGGAAACGGTTGACGATATCATCAGCCTTGTGAGAAAAGGGGCGGCATACAACCCGGAGGGCCGGGACTATGTCTTCAATCCGGCCATTCTGTCGCGGAATGTGCTGATCCGCTACCTGAGAGACAACGACACGCTGGAGACGCCGGAGTTCCGGCGTCTGGCTCCGGCGCTGAAGGAGTTTACACGGGAACGGATTCAATGGGGGCGGGACATGCCGTTTATCATCCTGAACGAAGCGGGAGAGTCCATCCCCAATGACGGGTTTCTGTTCGATAACCAGTCCGTTCAAACCTCCGCCCATGTCATCGGGCGGGATGATCTGTCCATCGCCCCGCTCACGGGGACGGGCGCGGCCAACCCGGCGGACGCGGTGTTTTTCTGCGTCAACTCTGACTCCCGCCATCTGGAAAAGACGCTGGAATACATCTCCCATGTGTGCGCGTATCTGTCAAGCCAGAAAGACGCCGGGATGCTGGCCGCCCCCGCCGCGTACAGCGACTCCGCCTACGCCCGGCGTCGGCGCGAGCTGTACGCCGGCAGCGTGATTGACTTCAACCTCTCCGACGAGGTATTCGCCGACGATTTCGACCGCTACCTGCGCGACGAGATCAGCCTGGACACGCTGATCCGGGAGGCAGGGCGCAAGCTGGCGATGTATCGGGGGGAGTAGGAGGAAAACCCAGGACAGACGCGGGAACGCCATGCAGCGGCAAATTCTCTGTAGAGGACGCAGCCCTCTGCGTCCCGCAAAATGTCCCCGCCGAACACGCCAGGGGTAACGCGGCAAACACACGCGGGGCAGCCACAGAAAACCGGGGTTTCCGAAGGAAGTCTAACGAAACCCGAAATGCCCAACCATAGAGGAAAAAAAGGGAGGGAGCCGCATGGCTTTCTGGACTTATCTGAAGGCGTCTTACAAATACCGCTTTTACAGGCATGTACGGCTGATCTTGATTTTTACCTGCCTGATGTTCCTGCCGCTGTCGCTGTCCATTTACCGTGACAGCATGGTTCATGGGGTCGAGCTGTACAACCGTCGCCCGCAGGAATATGACCTGCTGATCTTCCACGCGGGAGATGAGCATCTTCCGTATTTTGAGCATATCCCCTACCTGGACTTTAGCGTGTACGAGGACTTTATCGGCGTAAACGTCCATGAAGAGGCGCAAATATCCGCCAGCACGGCGCATTTGTCAGATGCGTGGGAGGTCTGGGGCGCCGTTGAGGTTTACGGCGCGCTTTTGACTGAAATCATAGACGAAATCAGAAGCGACGGTTACGCCGACGTTTATCTGTCTTCCGGGCATCCGGGCAAAACGGAGTTAAACGCTTTCGGGGATATCCTGCTTATGTTTGCCGTCATTCTGCTGGCGGCCTCAGCCGGGGCGTGGGTGTACGCGGGAAGAAGCCATATCAAGCTGTTTCTGCCGGACATCGGGATGATGAGCGCGTACGGCGCTGAAAAAAAGCATGTGCGGCGCATCCTCATCGCTGAGTTTATGCTGGCGTTTCTCCTGTCCGCCCTTTTGGCTGTGGGGTTATCGTCGCTTCTGATGCGTTTGGTGATCACAGGCATTGTCCAAACGACCGTTCCGGGGGCGACGTGGGTGGTTTACGATGTAAGCCTGTCAACGACTATGGGCATTGTGCTGGCCTACTTCATGATAGGGGCGGCTTCCTTCGCGCTGGCGCTCTCGAAAACCCTGAAGCATTCCTCCGTTTACCTCATTTCATCCGCGGACGAAAATGCGGAGTTGGCCCGCCGCAAAAAGACCATCACCCTGCATGAACCGATTGCGGCGCTGGTTTCCATCCTGTCCAAACGGACCCGAAGCCTTCGCGGCGTTTTGGCCGTTTCCGTTTTGCTGATTGCCGCCATTGTCGCCATGTTCAACTTTATGGCCAACCTGATTTACTACGAGTTTTCCCCCAGCGAGTTTCACCTGAGCGTGTTCAAGAATACCGGTTATAATGTCACCGTGTACGAGGAGAACGGTTGGGATTATGAGTCGCATTTCATCAAAACACCCGGTTTTGCGCAAGCAGATACGGCCTTTGTTCAGAGCCTCGCGGGCGTCGTTAATGTCCAAGTGCAAGTCATGGAGGATCACTTCCTGGACAGGATGCACATACAGCTGGACGACGCGCGGAAAGCCGATGATATTTATCACCAGTTGACCGGCTATTTCGGCGATTTCGGCCTATACACCGTACACAACGAGGCGGCGTCCGCCGAGGCCGACAGGGATATGCAAACGGGGCTGTACCTCTTGACGCTCACCGTGTTTGCCGTCCTCATCGCGGTCACGGCGGCCATGATTTATCTGAGGATCACGGGCTATGTGGAAACCCAGTCAAAAAATATCTGCGTGCTGCGCACCCTGGGCGCGGAGTGCGGGGACATTTTGCGGGCGTTTATGGCAATCGCCTTCCATGCCGCAACCATCGGGGTCGCGGCGGCGTTTGCGCTGGGGATTGGCGCGTTTCACGTCCTTTCGTATGTAGCGTATCTCTTATTCGGCGATCAAACCGTTATGGTATGGACCGCCCAGGCGGTCATCATCCAGCTCTCCGCCTGCGCGTTGATTTACGCGGTGTTCCTGTGGACGATGTACGCGTCCGTCGGAAAAATCATAAACACGGAATTGCATGAAACAAGGAGGCAAACGGCATGGCAATAGTATCGACGCGGTTTCTCACCAAAACGTATACGCAGGGGCAAACCGCGGTAAAGGCGGTTGACAACGCAAGCCTTTCCATTGAGCCGGGCGAGTTCGTGGCCATCGCGGGCAGCTCCGGCTCGGGAAAAACCACGCTGCTCAACCTAATCGGCTGTATCGACAAGCCGGATGACGGGACGATTGTCATAGACGGAATTGACGTAACGGACCCAAGGAACGCCAAAATGCTGCCCGCGATACGCCGGCAAAAGATCGGCTATATTTTTCAGGATTTCAACCTCTTGCCCATTCTCACCGCCAAAGAAAATATCCTCATGCCCGCGCTGCTCGATTCCCAGACAGCGGATGAGGATTACCTAAACAGTCTGGCCGGATGGCTGGGCCTATCCGACAGGCTTACGCATCTTCCCTCCGAATTGTCCGGCGGGCAAAAACAGCGGGTGGCGATCGCCCGCGCGTTAATCAACCGTCCTGTCATTCTTCTGGCGGACGAGCCCACCGGAAATCTGGACAAGAAATCCGCGGATGAAATCATGGCGCTGCTGATCGAAATCAACCGGCGAGGCCACACCATTCTGCTGGTAACGCACAATGACAAATACGCCGGCCTATGCCAGCGGATCATCCGCATTGAGGACGGCGTATGCGGCAACCTATGAACCGGGCTGTAGGGACGACCGCCCCCGGTCGTCCGTGTTTGCCTCACGTACTATGTTTGCCTGGCCCGCACATATCGTAGGGACGCCATATATGGCGTCCGCCGTTTCCCCGGGCGCACCTCGCGAATTCTGGGGGAGATTGCGGGGCAGGCCCGCAATGACGGGGTAGTCCATCGCACCCCATGAAAACGGGGTTTCCGGGGAAGTCTACTGCTCAATCTCCAGCTCCGCCAGCACATGCTCCACGTCCACCACGCGCGCGTCCCAGCTGGAGGCCTTGGCATAGCTCATGCGCTGGCGCACCTTCCATGCGTCGCGCTCCGTCGCGGCCTTGCGGCAGGCCGCGGTCCACTCCGCGGCGCCGCCCGCGATATAGATCACGTCCGCGTAATCCAGCGTCTGCGCCGGTTGGGGCGTGGAGACGATGGGCTTTCCGGCGGCCAGATACTCATACAGCTTCATCGGGCTGACGTCCCGGCCCGCCTCGCCGCTGCGGTACAGACTCATGCACACGTCAAAGCGGCACAGGTACAGCGGAAGCTGTTTTTGCGGCTTGACGCCCAGCATGTACACATTTTTCATCTCCCGCAAACGCCGTGTGGCCTCCGTGTCCGCGCATTCGCCGATGAATACGAACGACCATTCCGGATGCGCTCCGGCGGCCTGCTCCACAAAGCCCAGCTCCAAATGGTCCCCCAGCAGACCGACATGACCCAAAATCGGGTTCTTGACCATGAACAGATCGTTGGGGAACGCCAGCGCCGAGTCCCGCGCGCGCTGGAACAGCTCAAAATCCACGCCGTTGGGGATCAGCGCCGTTTTAGCGTTGAACGCGCTCAGGGCCTGCCGCGCCCCCTCGCTCTGGGTGATGACGAGGTCCGCCCTCCCGGACAGCGTCTCCGCAAGCGCGGCCCGCTTCGGCCCGTCCGCGGGCGGAAAGCCCTGACAGTCAAAGACGACCGGGCCGTGCCCGAAACGCCCGGGCAGGCCCGCCGACAGCGGATCCGTCAGCCACAGAACGGGATTTTCAAACCCGTAATCGCGCATCCGCTCCGCCAGAAACCGCGCCAGACGGCGCTGGTAGCAGGCGTTCCGGAATCCCCCGCGGCGGGCGGCCGCGCTCATGGGCGGCGGCGTCAGCACGGTCACATGCTTGGCCGCTTGCTCCCCCTCGCTTTTGGCGGCGGAGGCGTCCCGCGGGTCCGGCGGCGGGTCGATGTACAGCACGCGGGTGTTCTTCAGGCGCCCGACCAGCTGCGCGGCGCGGCCCGGCAGTCCGGACCACGCGGTATCCGAGACGCAAATCAGTTGTTTCACGCACATCCCCCCGACGGACAAGTATAGTTTAATGGATTTCCAGCACCTCGAACAGGCTCTCCCGGATGCGGCGGTTATAGGCGGAAAGGTCGTCGTATACCTTTTCGCGCCGTCTGGCGGTCAAAAGCGCCTCCGCCACATCGTCCACGCCCTCGATGCCGGGGTTGTACTTTTCAAGATTTCTGGAGATAAACAGCTCCAGTCCCAGCGCCTTGGCCTCCCAGATGACGATGCCCTGCCCCTCGTAGCGCGAGGTCAGTGTAAAGCCGTCCATCTGCCGCAGGTAGGGGAAGGGGTTGGGCTGGTTGCCCAGCAGCGTCACGACGCCGCCCAGTCCCAGCTCCCCGATCTGCCGCTCCAGCTTCTCGCGGTCCGGCCCATCCCCCAGCAGATACAGCCGCAGGTCCGGCCGGCGCGGCGCGGCGCGCGCGATATGCTCCATCAGAAGATCAAAGCCCTTTTGGTGGCAGATACGCCCCATCGTGCAGAGGTTGTAGCAGGCCGGGTCAACGGCAAAGTCAACCGGCTCCTCCGCCTTGCGGAAAATCTCGGCGGTGTCAATGGTATTGGAAATGGCGGTGACGCGCTTGTCCGCGATGCCGGAGGCCCGGCGGAAGCCGTCGATCACGCCCGGCGAGACGGCGCAGAATTCGTCGAAGCCCTGAAATTTCCGGCCGAAAAAATGCCACAGAATCTTGTACTTGATTTCGTTTTTCAGCTTGATTTCGACGTCGTTGTGAATCCACATCACGCGCTTGCCCGCCGGCACGCCCAGCGCGCCCACCGCGCATTCGTTGCGGTAGCTGCTGAAATCCACGGCGACGTCATAGACGCGCCCTCCGCCCGGCGCTTTTTTGAACCGCCGCAGCAGACCGAAATAGGTCAGCCGGTTGGTATACAGATACGGCGGCAGATACCGCACCCGCAGGTTCGGATGCTCCATCAGGGTGAACACCCCGCCGCGCTCGAACAGGTACAGGTCCACGGTACAGCGCGTATAGTCGATGGCGTTCAGGATGTTGACCAGGGCCTTCTGTATCCCGCCCACGCGCAGGTCGCTCTGAAAAATGGCGATGCGCTTCAGCGGGGCCTGTCCCGGCGGTTCCCCGGAGGCGTAAAGCCGCCGGACCGTCTCCACGTTGCGGCGCTCCATTTGCGTCAGGCGGCGCACGTTCTCCCGGAGCTGACCGCGGTCGCCGCTGATTTGCACGGCGCGGTCGATAAACGCATGGAGGCCCGGCTCGTCCATCGACAGAAACGGGACGGACATTTC
>WRLJ01000059.1 GCA_009777685.1 Oscillospiraceae bacterium
GACCTCAAAAAAGTCTCTTTCCGTCATCCTTCTGGCAACGCGCCCCCGCGCAATACCGCGTCAATCTCCGCGAGCAGCTCTTCCGTCCCCGACCGTTTCAGGGCGGAAACCGGAATCACCCGGTCTGCCGGCGACAAGCCCAGCGTCTCCCGAATCGTCCGAATCTTTTCGCGCTGCTCATTTTTCGAAATTTTATCCGCCTTTGTCGCCGCGACAACGCCATCCAGGCCATAATGCCGCATATATTCATACATCTGAATGTCCTGGGCCGTCGGCGTATGGCGGATATCCGCGAGCAAGACGACTTTCAACAGTCTCCGCCGGTTCCGAAAATAGGTTTCCATCATAGCGCCCCAGTTTTCCGTGACTGATTTGGACACCTTCGCGTACCCGTAACCGGGCAGGTCGACGAAATACAGGCGGTTGTCAATCAAAAAATAGTTCGCGCTGCGCGTCTTGCCCGGCGCGCTGCCCACGCGGGCCAGAGCTTTCCGTCCGGTCAGCGTGTTGATGACCGAGCTTTTGCCCACATTGCTCCGGCCAACAAACACAGCCTGGGGAAGCCCGTCGCGGATAAACTGCTCCGGTGCGAACGCGCTGAGCTTGAAGACGGCATGGTTTACATTCATGACGGGAACCCCGGCGAGGGGAACGGCCCGCCCTGCGGAGGGAGCGGAAGCAGGGGGGCGGGGGAGGGGTCTTCCTCCGGCTTGCGTGTCCCGCGGCGCGCCTGCCGCACGGTCCGGCGGGAAAGGTCAATGGTGCTGCTGAGTACCGTGTCCATGTGGTCGGCCAGAATAAAGTTCAGCGCGCCGCGCACCGCCGGGTCAACGTCACGCAGGTTGCTCTCGTTGTCGGCGGGAATGATGACGGTCTTGATGCCCGCGCGGTAGGCGGCCATCGTCTTTTCCTTCAAGCCTCCGACCGGCAGCACGCGGCCCCGCAGACTGATCTCGCCGGTCATCGCCATATTGCGGTACACCGGCGCGCCGCACAGCGCGGACACCATCGCCACCGCCATCGTGATGCCCGCCGAAGGCCCGTCCTTGGGAATCGCGCCCTCGGGAAAGTGGATGTGAATATCGCTGTTTTTGTGGAATTCGGGATCGATGTCAAGGGCGCCGGTGCGGCTGCGGATATACGTCAGGGCCGCGCGGGCCGATTCCTTCATAATGTCGCCGAGGTTGCCGGTCAGCTCAACCTTGCCCGTGCCGTCCACGACCCCGGCCTCGACCTCCAGCAGCTCGCCGCCGGTGCGCGTCCAGGCCAGACCGCTGGCCACACCGACCTCGTCCTCGCCGCGGCGGCGCTCCGGCTTAAAGCGGCGCGTACCCAGCAAGGCTTCCAAATCCGACGGCGCCAGCGGCGTGCGCGGCGCGGCGTCCGGCGGTCCCTCGGCGATGGCTTTGGCGGTCTTGCGGCAGAGGGCCGCCAGCTCGCGCTCCAGATTCCGCACTCCGGCCTCGCGCGTGTATCCGGCAATCAGCTCGCGAACCGTCGCGTCGGACAGGCGGAGCTGCGCCCGGGTCAGCCCGTGGCGTTTGAGCTGCCGGGGAATCAAATGCCGTTTGGCGATGTGCAGCTTTTCCTCGTCGGTGTAGCTGGTGATCTCGATGACCTCCATGCGGTCGAGCAGAGCGCGGGGGATGGTGTCGGTCGTGTTGGCGGTGGTGATGAACAAAACCCCGGAAAGGTCAAACGGGACCTCCAGATAGTGATCGCGGAACGCGGCGTTCTGCTCCGGGTCAAGAACCTCCAGCAAGGCCGCCGACGGGTCGCCGCGGAAGTCGCTGGAGAGCTTGTCGATTTCATCCAGGAGAATCATGGCGTTCCGGCTTCCCGCCAGGCGCAGAGCGTTGACGATGCGCCCCGGCATCGCGCCGATATAGGTTTTGCGGTGTCCGCGGATATCGGCCTCGTCGCGCACGCCGCCCAAAGACAGCCGCGCGTGTCTGCGCTTCATCGCCCCCGCCACGCTCAGCGCGACGCTCGTCTTGCCCACGCCCGGCGGCCCGACCAGACATAAAATCTGCCCTTTCAGCTCAGGGGCCAGCCGCTTGACCGCCAAAAATTCCAGCACGCGCTCCTTGACCTTCTCCAGGCCGTAGTGGTCGCGGTCCAATATGCGCTTGGCTGCCGAAACATCCAGACGGTCGCGCGTAAGGGTATTCCACGGAAGCTCCAAAACCGTGTCCAGATAGGTGCGGATCAGCGCGTATTCCGGGGAATGGGGGCTTTGGCGGCCCAGACGCCGGACCTCCCGCAGGAGCCGTTCCTCCGTCTCCTCCGGCAGGCGCAGGGCGCGGACACGCTCCGCATAGGCTTCCGTTTCTCCCTGCTCCCCGTCCTCGCCCAGTTCCTCGCGGATGGTTTTCATCTGTTCGCGCAGGAAGTAGTCCCGCTGGTCCTTGGCGATCGTCTCGCGCACCTTGGACTGCAAATCGCTCTCCACGCGCAGAATCTCCGTCTCGCGCGTCAGGATGGACAGGACCTTTTCCAGCCGCCGCAGGGGGTTATGCTCCTCCAAGACGGCCTGCTTGCCCTCAAAGGGAATCGGCGTGCTCTGCGCGATATAGTCGGCCAGATACGAAAGGTCATTGCTGACCATTACGTTCATCAGCGTTTCCGGCGACATGCGCGGGGTCAGCCCGGCATAGTTCTCAAAGGCCTCGCGGACCGCGCGGATCAACGCCTCCACGCGTTTGGCGGAAGCGCGGGTATTCTCCGGCGGGTGCAGAACCTCGACATGCGCCGACATATACGGCTCCTGCCGGTCCACGCTGATAAGACGCGCG
This sequence comes from Oscillospiraceae bacterium, assembly GCA_009777685.1. Classification (GTDB taxonomy): domain Bacteria; phylum Bacillota; class Clostridia; order Oscillospirales; family UBA929; genus WRLJ01. Next base: position 2,796 of record WRLJ01000059.1, read on the forward strand.
CGCGCGGAACCCTCCACGAGCGCGCGTACGGTATCGCCCGGCATACGGATCAGCTGCCGGATCTGCGCGACCGTACCGACGGCACACAAATCCTCTAGGCCCGGATTGCCCACGCGCGCGTCGCGCTGGGCGACCAGAAACACGTTTTGGTGGGTTTGCAGGGCCTCCTCCAGCGCCTTGACGGATTTTTCGCGCCCGATATCAAAATGGAGCATCATGCCGGGGAACACGGTCATGCCCCGCAGCGCGATCATGGGAATGAGCATTTGGTCACCTCGATAATCCTAGGAAACGATCTGGTCGATCCTCGGCTTGGCCGTCGGGAGCTTGGGCAGCTCCTTCTGGTTGTTTTCGTCACGGTCCAGCGTCGGCTCCGTAACGCGCAGAACAGCCTCGCGCGTCACGGTGATGCCGGTGATGGTCGGGTCCGACGGCGCCTGATACATGATGTCCGTCATCACGCTCTCGATCACGGCCCGCAGGCCGCGCGCGCCGATGCCGCGTTCGGCCGCCTGATCGGCGATGGCCTCCAGAGCCCCTTGGTCGAACTCCAGGCGGATACAGTCGTATTCCATCAGCTTTTTGTACTGCTTGACGAGCGCGTTTTTCGGCTCGGTGAGAATGCGGATAAAGTCCTCGCGCGTCAGCTTGCCCAGCGGCGCGAGAATCGGAAGACGGCCCACCAGCTCCGGGATGATACCGAATTTCAGCAGGTCATGGGGCTGTATCTCCTGCAAGAGCGCGGTGAGGTCTTTTTCCTGCTTGCTTTCCAGAGAGCTGTTAAAGCCGATGCCGGTCTTGCCGAGACGGTTTTCCACGATTTTCTCGATGCCGTCAAAAGCCCCGCCGCAGATAAACAGGATGTTCTGCGTGTTGATTTGGATGAACTCCTGATGCGGGTGCTTGCGCCCGCCCATCGGCGGGACGTTGGCCACAGTCCCCTCCAAAATTTTCAGCAGGGCCTGCTGGACGCCCTCGCCGGACACGTCGCGCGTGATGGAGACGTTCTCGCTCTTGCGCGCGATTTTGTCCATCTCGTCGATATAGATGATGCCGCGCTCGGCCAGCTGCACGTCGAAGTCGGCCGCCTGAAGCAGGCGCAGCAGGATGTTCTCCACATCCTCGCCCACATAGCCCGCTTCCGTCAGGGTCGTCGCGTCCGCGATGGCGAACGGCACGTTAAGAATTTTTGCCAGAGTCGAGGCGAAATACGTCTTGCCGCACCCCGTCGGGCCGAGCATCAGAATGTTGCTTTTCTGCAGCTCGACGTCGCTGCCCGCGTCCCCGAAGTAGATGCGCTTGTAGTGGTTGTACACCGCCACGCTCAGCACGACCTTCGCCGCTTCCTGGCCGATTACATACTCGTCGAGGATGGCCTTGATCTCCTGCGGCCTCGGCAGCGTGTCGATCGGCTCGAGCACGGGGCGTTTGGTATATTTGCCGGTAAACTCGTCGTCCAGGATCGTCAGGCAGAGATGCACGCATTCGTTGCAGATATACGCCCCGGGTCCCGCGATCAGCCGACGGACCTCCTCGTGGCGTTTGTTGCAAAAGGAGCATCGCATGGCTCGTCTTTCATCTTTCATAGCTAACAGTCTCCCGATTCCGTTTGATGGGTTTTTGCCGCGCCCGCCCGCGCCGGCGGGCGGGGATTTACCGTTGACTGACCACTTTGTCCACGATGCCGTAGTTCATCGCTTCTTCGGCGGACATATAGCGGTCCCGCTCGGTGTCACGCGCGACCTCCTCCACGTCCTTGCCGCAGATATCGGCCAGAATGCGGTTCATCTTCTGCTTGGTCTTGATGATGTGGTCGGCGTGGATCTGGATATCCGTGGCCTGGCCTTGCAGGCCGCCGCCGCGGATGGAGGGCTGATGGATCATAATCTCGGAGTTGGGCAGCGCCATGCGCTTGCCCTTGGCGCCCGCGGCCAGCAGAAACGCGCCCATCGAGGCGGCCATGCCGACGCACATGGTCGATACGTCGCACTTGATGAACTGCATGGTGTCATAGATGGCCATGCCGCTGGAAATACTGCCGCCGGGGCTGTTGATATAAAACTGCACATCCTTGTCCGGGTCCTGCGCCTCCAGATACAGAAGCTGCGCGATGACAAGCGAGGCCGTGACGTCGTTGACGTCCTCGGACAAAAACACGATGCGGTCGTTCAGCAAACGGGAAAAAATGTCATACGAACGCTCGCCGCGGTTGGTCTGCTCAATGACCATCGGGACCAGACTCATTCGGACGCACTCCTTTTCTTTGTCGTTGTCTTGGGCTTCGGCGCGGCTTCCGGCTTGGGTTCGCCGTCCGCCGCCGCTTTTTTCGCGGAGGCTTTGGCGGTCTTGGGCTTGGCCTTGGGTTTCCCGGCCCCGTCCTGCGTGACCGCGGCGGTATCCGTGATGATCCGCGAGGCCTTGAGGGAGCGCAGATCGTAGCTCAAGCCCTCCCGGCCGACCTGTTTCTTGATTGTATCCACATCTATGCCATACGATTCCGCCAGTTTGGCGTACTCCGCTTCCAGCTCCTCGTCCGTGACGCTGAGACCCTCCGCTTCCGCGATGGCCTCGAACGCCAGCGCGGCCTTGACTTGACGCTCGGCGGCGGGGCGGCGCTCCGCTTTCAACCCCTCCAGCGTGCCGCCTGTCATAGACAGGTAGGCGTCCAAATCTATCCGAATCCGTCCGCGCAGGTGGTATTCCATATCCCGGAGCATCTCCTCCAGCTGATTGTCGATCATCACATCGGGGACGTCGACCTCCATGCCGGCAATGACCTGATCCAGCAGGGCCTCCTCCAGCGCGTTTTTGGCCTCGTCCGCGCGTGTCTCACGGATCCCCTCCCGAATGGACGCGCGCAGCTCCTCCAGCGTGTCGAACTCCGATACGTCCTTGGCAAACTCGTCGTCCAAATCCGGCTGCAGGGTTTCCTTGACCTCATGCAGAAGACAGCGGAACACGGCGGCCTTGCCGGCCAGCTCCGGCGCGTGGTATTCTTCGGGGAAGGTAACGTTCACATCGAACTCCGCGCCCGCGGCTTTGCCCTCTATCTGCTCCTCAAAGCCCGGGATGAACTGCCCCGAGCCGAGCTTCAGCTCGTGGCGTTCGGCGGTCCCGCCCTCGAAGGCAGCGCCGTCCACCGAGCCGGCAAAATCAAACACGACGGCGTCGCCGGTTTGCGCGGGGCGCTCCACGGTCTGCACGGACGCGTTGCGCAGGCGCAGGCGGCCGATTTCCTCCTCGACCTCGGCGCCGCCGACGGCCACGGGAGGCTGTACCGCGCTCAACCCCTTATACTGTCCCAGCTTGACCTTCGGGCGCGTCGTGACGGCGGCCTTAAAGGTATACCCCGTCCCGGCGATTTCCATGATCTCGATGTCGGGGTGATCGACCGGGTCGAGACCGGTTTCCGTCAAAGCGTCCCGATAGGCCCGCAAGTAGGAATCATTGACCGCGTCCTCAAAGAACACGCCCTCGCCGTACATGCGCTCCAGCATTTTGCGCGGCGCCTTTCCCTTGCGGAAGCCCGGCACGTTCATGCGCCCCACGTTTTTGCGGTAGGCCCGTTCCAGCGCCGGCTGAAACTCCGCCTCCGTGACCTCGATGACCAGTTCCGTGCGGTTTTTCTCCAAAACTTCCTGCGATACGACTCTCATAGATGCCCTCCTGATGGCGCTGTGTCTATTTCGACAGGGCGGCGGCTCCTGCCGCCGTCATTTCCCCCGCGCCGCACATTTGAATTGAACGGTTTCCGCGGTTGCGTCCTCCGCCCGCCTACTTTATCATATTCGCTCTGTATTGCCAAGGGCAAATTGAAAACTTTTTATTAAATCAGAACGGGAACGGGGCGAAAACCCAGATGATCCGCGCTGATGAGCCGGAACAGGATACCGCCGGCGGTTCCCTCGACGGCTTTGGCGCGGCCCGGTCCGTGCAGATGCCCGTAGTAGCAGCGGCGCACGCCGAACTCCCGCAGAATGGCCAGCACTTCCTCGCAGCGGAAGGTTTCATAGACCGGCGGATAGTGTAAAAATACGATCAATTCGCCGTCGGTCAGCCTGCGGCCCTTTTCCAGAGAGGCCCGCAGACGGATCAGCTCGCGCTTGAAAATCTTTCCGTCCGCGCCCGCGTCCTGGTCGAGGAACCAGCCCCGTGTCCCGCATAGGGCCGCGTTTCCGAAGGCATAGGCGTTGTTGTGCAATAACGAGAGCTTCCGCAGGCCGTTTTCGCGGAAAAACCGCGTCTGCTTGGCCGCCGTGTCCCAAAAGTAGTCATGATTTCCCTTGAGCAGGATTTTATGCCCCGGAAGCGTCTCCAAAAACAGAAAGTCCGGCAGGGCGGACGGCAGATTCATCCCCCAGGAGGTGTCGCCGCACAGCACGACCGTGTCGTCGTCGGTCAAGGCGGAAAAGCCGTCCCTGATCTTATCGACATATCCCGCCCACGCGCCGCCGAAGCAGTCCATTTCCTTCCCTCCGCGGATGGAGAGATGTAAATCGCCGATCACATACAGCATTATCCGCATTCTCCTTCGGGAGGCCGGCTGTATAAAACAAACCCCGCCTCACCATACTATATCAAACCATCAACCACGGTAAGGAGTGACGATATTGTTCGGACAATCCGCCGGCAAGTCCGGCGTCAACCGGGGCGTGACCTGCACGGTGACCACCTGCGCCTACCACGGAGCCGGAAACTGCTGCCGCGCCAACAACATCACCGTAGGGACCGAGTACGCTCTGGATAAAACGGAGACGTTCTGCTCTACCTTCGAGCAGCGGTAGAAGAGGAACGGCCGGGCGAACGCGGTTCGCCCTTACATCAGGAAGCTCAAGGCTGTCTCCGCCATAGCCTCCGGCCTTACCGAGCCCTCAAACCGCACGGGCCTCCGCATGACGGCCTCCAGCCGCTCCGATACCGGATGCCCGGACGCCTCGGACAGCGCGCGCAGGCTGTCCGCGCCGGGGGCCGCGTCTTTTCCCAGCGCGCGCAGCATCGTTTCGGGGAACTTGAACGGGTCGGCGGTCGCCAGCACAACGGACGGCGTATCGTCGCCCGTGTCTCTTTGATAATCGCGCAGACACTTTTGCGCCACCGCTGTGTGCGGATCGAACAGCTTCCCGGTTGCGCGATGGCTTTTGTATATCTCGCTTAGGGTCTCTTCATCATCACAGGAATATGCGCTGAAATGTTGGCGGAAATTTGACATAACATGGTCAGGCAATAAAAATGACTTATTTTCGCGCAGATTTTCCATCAGCCCTAATGTCAGGGAAGGATCGTTTCCGCCCATCAGATGGATGGCTCGCTCGAAGTTGCTGGAGATCAGGATGTCCATCGACGGCGAGGGGGTAAGATAAAAATCCCGGTCCAGAGAGTACCGTCCCGTCGTTAAAACGTCGGTTAAAATCCGGTTGCGGTTGGACGCGCAAATCAGGCGGCCCACAGGCAAACCCATCTTCCAGGCGTACAGGCCCGCCAGGATATTGCCGAAATTCCCGGTCGGGACACAGAAATTCACGGGACTGCCCGGCTTGACCTCAGCGCGCCGTACCATTTCCGCGTATGCGTGTACATAGTACGCGATTTGCGGCACAAGCCGCCCGACGTTGATGGAGTTGGCCGCCGACAGCGCGTATCCGCGCCGCGCCGTCTCCGCGCGGAAGGCCGGGTCGGAAAACAGGCGCTTTACGCCCGACTGCGCATCGTCAAAATTGCCCTCCACCGCGCAGACGCCGACATTGCCGCCTTCCTGCGTGGTCATCTGCCGTTCCTGCACCGGGGAGGTGCCGTCCTTCGGGTAAAAGACGATCACAAACGT
>WRLJ01000060.1 GCA_009777685.1 Oscillospiraceae bacterium
GGAACCGGCCACCGCGCCGCCGCCCAGTACGCGGTCCAGCTCGGACAGGCCTGTCGGCACGCGCGCCTCCCCCGCTACGGCGATATCGCGGATGGAGACGATCCGCGCGGGCCGCACAGGCGCGGCTCCGCGGCCCGAGACCGGACCTTCAGCGGCGACGGGGGCTTCCGTGAAGGTATTCCACGCGCCGCAGGACGGACATTTGCCCAGCCACTTGGCGTTTTCATGGCCGCAATCGGAGCAAAAAAAACTAGTTGTTCGTTTGGTTTTCAGTCGAAATCACCCAATCTGTCACGGTTATTGACATGACCATAGCCAATTTTGTCTGATATATCGGATCGCGCAAAAGGGCTTCCTCCGCGGTGTTGGACAGGAAACCGCACTCGACGAGAATCGCCGGGCAGCGCGCCTCGTTCATCAGCAGGGTATCCACCGGCCCGGGCTGGCGGCGATTGTCCGGGTCGATACAGGCGCGCAGAGCGTTCTGCATGGTTTGGGCCAGCGCCTTGCTTTCCGTCCGGCCGTTATAAAACACCTGCGCTCCCGAGTAACGGGGGTCGGAAAACATATTTTGATGGATCGACAGCAATACCGCGCCGTCGGTGCTATTGACCCGCGCCGCGCGGTTGCGCAGATCCGCGTTTTTTTTCTGCCGGATCGTCCCCTGCTCCCCGTCGTGCAGGGATATGTCCTCCCTGCGCGTCATCACGGACGGCATCCCCAGAAAGCGCAGGAACAGCTCCGTTTTCAGCGCGATTTCCAGATTATACGCGCTCTCCGACCGCCCGCCGGGTGAAACGGCTCCGCCGTCCAGGCCGCCGTGCCCGGCGTCCACAACGATGGTGCGGAGCGGCGGCGGGGCCGCGGCCGAATCCACGGCCAGAAATTCATACGCGCGGCCGCTGTCCCGGCCATCCCGCAGGATGTACCCGAAGCAAGCCGCCGCCGCCAGTATGATCAGCGTGACCCACGCTCCCCGCCGCACGCGCTTTCTCACCGGAACCCCTCCCCTCCGTCCTCATATATGAGCGGTAGGGGCCGGATATTACCGGAATTTCATTCCTTTTTTCCGTTTCCGTTCCTTCTGCGGGTCGATATAGATCAGCTTGCGGCGCAGGCTGATGTCCTTGAATCCGTTGCGGAAGCCGAAATGCACGAGCAGAGGCGTTACCGGCAGGAACAGGACGTACAGCGCGTCGGGCAAATCGAACAGCCATCCGTAGATGGAGTGGGACAGCTCAAACCACGGGCGTATGCTGACGCCCAGCAGGAGGCATATCCAAAACGCCAGCAGCATGACCGTCGGCGGAGCCTGCGCGTATGAGCCGGCGATCAGGCCGCGCCAGTCGTTTTGCGGGGCGTAGCCGCATTTGACCACATTGCGGTCGCGCAGCCCGTACCGCCAGCCGATGTTATAGACGGAGGCCGCATACAGCGCAAAGGCAAGCAGCGACGACCACACCCGGTAAACCGTGAGGTCAATATCCTCCTCCGCCGGAGCCGGGAAGGCCTCCCCGGTTTCAGCATACCCCTCGGAATCAGGCGGCGGCTGCGGCGGGGTTTCCAGGATGGAGGCGGCCAGGAGCATCAGAACAAAGCCCAGTGAGATGTAACCCAGATAGGTCAGGATAAGGCTGACCACAATGCCTCTCATGGGGTTGTCCAGCCGGTTTACGGGGGGACGGGTCTGTTTCATGCGGTTAACGGATGTGTTCCGCCGCGGAACGCGCGAGGGGCAGACCGTTTTTGAAGCGCTCCATGTAGGCGGAAAAGCTGCGTACATCCTTGGGGTCCGGAGACAGGCATTTGGAGGAGATATTCGCGAAAACGCGCTGACTCAGAAAGTCTTCCAGCGTCTCTCCCGCGATTTTTTGCGAGTGATAGGCGGCCAGCAGCGCGGCGCCCCAGGCGTCCCCCGGCGCCGTGGACAAAATGGTAACCGGGAGGTTCAGCGCCGTCGCCGACAAACGCTGCCCGGTCTCCCCCGTCTTGAACAGGCCGCCGTGGCCTGTCATGCGATCCACCCGCACCTGCCCGGCGGCGAGGGCGTCCATGCCGAGGCGCAGCGTGGCGACGGTGGAATAGAGAATCGTGCGCGCAAAGGCGGGCAAGGTTAGGCGGCTGTCCGGCAAGCGGGCCAGCAGAGGCCGGCCCCGGTTTACGCCGGTCATCGGTTCGCCGGAGACGTAGTTGTACGAAAGCAGGCCGCCGTCGTCCGCGCCGTCCTCCAGCGCTTTTTGGTAAAATGCGTTGTACAGCGCGGCAGGGCTTACCGTCGCGCCCGTGATCTCAATGACCTCATGGAACAGGCTGATCCAGGCGTCCAAATCGGCCGTGCAGTTGTTGCAGTGGATCACCGCCGCCGGCTTGCCGTCCGGCGTCGCCACGATGTCGATTTCGGGGCGGGACACGGACAGCGGGCGTTCCAGCACGACCGACGCGTAGAGGGACGTGCCCGCGGACAGGTTCCCCATGCGCTCGGCGACGCTGTTGGCGGCGACCATGCCGGTTCCCAGATCGCCCTCCGGCGGACAGAACGGGATACCCGGCTGGAGGTTGCCCTTCAGGTCAAGCAGACGCGCGCCCTCCGGCGTGAGGGAGCCGGCGGCCTCGCCCGCGGTCAGGACGCGCGGCAGCAGGTCGGACAGCTTCCAGTCCATATTATGCGGCGCGACCAGCGCGTCAAAGGTCTCCAGCATCTTCGCGTCATAGGTCTGCCCGTCCACGGGGAACATGCCCGACGCATCGCATATCCCCAGGACGCTGTGACCCGTCAGGCGCTCATGGACATAGCCCGCCAGCGTGTTCAGCCGCGCGAGCTCATAGATATGCGTCTCCCCGTTCAGGATCGCCTGATACAGGTGCGTAACGCTCCAGCGCTGGGGGATATTGAGTCCGAAGGCTTCCGAGAGGCGTCCGGCGGCCTCCTCCGTGTTTGTGTTGCGCCATGTCCGGAACGGCGTGAGACGGTGTCCGTCCCGATTGCACGGAAGATAGCCGTTCATGGTCGCGGACACGCCGATGCATCCGGTCGTGGTGAGCGGCAGGCCGTACCGTGACAGCACATCGGTACACAGCCGCGCGAAGCAAACCTCCAAATCGGCCCACATATCGTCAAGATCGTAAATCCAGACGCCGTCTTCCAGCCTGCTTTCCCAGCTTTGCGCGCCCGAAGCGATGACGTTGTAATCCAAATCAATCAGTGTCGCGCTGATTTTCGAGGAACCCAATTTAATCCCGAGATAGGTGTGCCCTTCCTGGATGGCTCTGCCGGCTTCATAATCCATAACGCTCCGCCTTTCTTGCCGTGATATTTCATTATGGGTATTGTATACGTTCGCGGCCCGTATTACAAGACTTTTTTTAGGCGGCGGCCGCAAAGCGTTTGCCTACAGCAGGGCCGGCAGTGTTAATATCCCGATATTGTCCCGGAAAATCCGCCCGAACTGCGACACCGGCAGCGGGCTTATGCCCAGCCCGCACTCAATGGTATAGCCCGGGCGGTTGTATTCCTGTATAAACCAGTCCTTGTAGCCGGCATGGCCGGAGGCGAACGGAGTGTCCTCGTAGGCATACCCGCTGACCCGGGACAGCAGCCGCACAATCTCTTCGGACCTCGGGGGCAGGAAGTTCAGATAACGCCAGTAGATGACCTCGCCCTGCGTATGGTAGGACAGCGTCAGCGAAAAATCCCGCGACCGGGTGAAGGCCGCCATCGCCTGGCTCTCCGGCTCGGACAGCGGCCTCTCCCCGACAAAGTCCCTCGGCCCCGGCAGGACGTAGCCCTGCGCGAACTTGATCTCGCGGGCGGTTTCCCATGTGGCGGGGTAGTTGACGTTGAGGTCTACGCCGCGGATGTTGGCCTTCCAGCCGGACGGGAACGGGAGACGCAGGTAATTCATCGCCCGCGCCGTTTCGTATACCGCGCTGCCCGGCGCGATTGCGCCCGTGACCAAGTCAACGCCGTCGGGGTTGACCATCGGAACGAGGTATATCGTGGTTTTCGCGTACATCTCCGCCGCCACGGGAGACAGCATCGTCAGGTCGAGGCCGGCGCGCGAGGCCGCGTACAGCTCGGCAAAGCGCATCAGGACCGGCGTGGTGATCCATTCGTTGGCGTGGTGGGAGGCGTTGTACAGGACCTCGTTGCGCCCCTCCCCGATCGCCAGGGTGTGGAGCGTCTTGCCCAGGACGCTGGAGCCGATGCCGGAAACGCGGATAAACGGATACCGCGCCGCCAGCCCCTCCACGCAGAAAGCGAGCAGGTGCGAGGTAAAGCGGATGCCGGACGGAACGACGTCAAACGGGAGCGGCACGGTGATGGGCGTCCCGATTTGCAGGTTTTCCGCCGCCGCGCCGGGGTTTGCGGTTTGGATCGCCCGGACCGTGGTATCGTAGCGCCGCGCCAGCGCGAACAGCGTGTCGCCCGCCTGCACGGTGTGCCGGATATACCCGGTCAGCCACGGATGCAGGGCGTTCCACGTCAGAGGGCCGGCGACGCCGTCACTCGCCAGACCGTGGCGGCTCTGAAAATCCATGACCGCCCGCTCCGTGACCGCGCCGAACACCCCGTCCGCCGCGCCTTGAAAGGCCCCCGCGCGCCGCAGCGCGGTTTGCAGCAGCTCCACATCCGGGCCTCTTGACCCTACGCGCAGGACTTCCATCCCTATCGCCCCCTTATGCTTACACGATATGCGGGGCGCGGAAGGATGTGATACGGGGAGAATGGAACAAAGCGTGAAAAAAGCGGGGAAACAGCCGAAAACGGCCATTCCCCCGCTTTTTCATCACAGGCTATCGCAAAAACAGAATCCAGAACAGGCCGTAAATGACGACCGTTGCAATCAGCAGGACCGGGAGAAAGGTGATCAGCGCCGCAATGACCATCGCCAGGAAATCACCCTTTTCCAGCTCGACGTTTTGATAATGCTCGTCAAGCTCCTCCTGGGTCTTTTTCCGCTCAAATACACGTCTCAGCCGGTTAAAGGGATTCATAGCTCCGCCTCTTGCCCGTCTCGCTTCTCGATCGGGAAATGGCAGGCGACCCAATGCTGCGGGCGCAGCTCGCGCCACTCGGGGACGTCGCTCCTGCACAGGTCGGTCGTGTACCGGCAGCGCGTATGGAATTTACAGCCGGGAGGCGGATTGATCGGGCTGGGGATATCCCCCTCGATGACCTGAAGCTCTTTCCTGGAGGCCTCGTCGGTCGTCGGGATGGCTTCCAGCAGAACATTGGTGTAGGGATGCAGAGGCTCGGTGAAGAGCATGTCCGAACGGCCCAGCTCGATGATGTTGCCCAGATACATCACGGCGACGCGGTCGCTGATGAATTTGACCGCGCTCAGGTCGTGCGAGATGAACAGATACGTCAGGTTCGAGCTTTCCTTCAGATCCATCAGCAGGTTGATGATCTGGGACTGGATCGACACGTCCAGGGCGCTGACCGCCTCGTCACAGACGACAAATTTGGGCTGGGGCGCGAGCGCGCGGGCGATGCCGATGCGCTGGCGCTGGCCGCCGGAAAACTGGTGGGGATAGCGGTGCAGGAAAAAGTTTTGCAGGCCGCACTTGTCCATCACGCCGAGGGTGTATTCCTCCAGCTGCCGTGTGCCCCGCCCGTACATGCTGTGCGCGACAAGGGCCTCGCTGATCAGCTGGCCGACGGTGAAGCGCTGGTTGAGCGAAGAGTACGGGTCCTGAAAAACGATTTGCAAATCCCGGCGCAGACGCCGCATTTCCTCCTTGCTCAGACGGCTCAGATCGACCGATACGTCACGCATCTCCTCCAAACGGGCAAAGCCCGGTTTGGCTCCGCAGGGCTCGCGCAGCGTGTTCAGCGCGGCGTCGCACCCGTCCCGCACCGTCTCCGCCTTTTTCAGCCCGGCCTCCAGCTCCGTTATGCTTTTTTTCAGCCGCGCAAGCCGGCCCTTCTCAGAAGCGGACAAGTCCTTGCTCTCCAGATAGGCGGTATATTTCAGCTCATGCAGATGGAGAGAGGTTCGCAAACGGTTGACGGTCCTGACGGCGGCGAGGTTGGCGCGCAGGGCGCGGGCAATGCCCGCCAGATCGTCTGAGAGCAGCAGGCCGCCGGCGAGCTGTGCCTGTAAGGGGAATTTTCCGGCAATCTCCTCCGCCGTTCCCCGGACCGAAGCGACCTTGGCCGCGTCCCGGAACGCATACGCGGGCGCGTAGTCGTTCAGCGTCATGCCGCTGTAGCGCACCGATCCGGCGGTCTGCTCGTACAATTGGAGAATCACGCGGCCCAGCGTGGATTTGCCGCATCCGCTCTCGCCGACTAGGCCGAAGGTTTCCCCCTCGTAGATGTCGATGGTCACGCCGTCCACGGCCTTGACATACGGGCGCTCCCGTTGGAAAAAGTTTGTCTTTTTCAGCGGAAAGTGCATTTTGACGTCAACCAGGCGTAGCAGGGTCTTTCTCGTCTCAGCCAAGGGAACGCACCCCCTTCCTCGGATAGAAGCACCGCACGCTCTGCTCCGGGCTGACCGGAGCCAGCTCCGGCAGGCTTTCCTCACACCGCGGGGTGCAATACTTGCATCGGGGCGCGAAGCGGCAGCCCTTGGGCATGTCGAGGGGATGAGGAACCGCGCCCGGAATGGCGTCGAGGCGGTTGCTCCGGTTGCCAGACAGCAGCGGGATGGACAGCAGAAGCGCCTCGGTATAGGGATGGGAAAAATCGGTCACGGGCTTGAAAATATGGTCGACCGGCGCGATCTCCACCACTTGGCCGCAGTACATGACGGCCACGTCATCGGCCATTTGATTGATGACGCCCAGGTCGTGGGTGATGAACATGATCGCCGTGCCCAGCTCCTGCTTCAGCTCACTCATCAGGCGCAGAATTTGGGCCTGGATTGTCACGTCCAGCGCCGTGGTCGGCTCGTCGGCGATCAGCAGCTTGGGGTTGCAGGCCAGCGCCATAGCGATCATGACGCGCTGGCGCATCCCGCCGGAAAGCTGATGCGGGTACTGCCGGACCATCTGCTCCGCGTTGGGGATTTTGACGGCCTCCAGCATTTCCACGGCGCGCCGGCGGGCCTGATTTTTGGACATCCCCTGATGCAGGATCAGCACCTCGCCGATTTGCTTGCCCACGGTGAATACGGGGTTGAGGGAGGTCATCGGCTCCTGAAAGATCATGGAAATCTTGTTGCCGCGGATTTGGTACATGGCCTCGTCGTTCAGATCGCTGATCTTTTCCCCGTCGAAGTAAATCTCGCCCTCGTGTATCCGCTGGTTTTTCTCAAACAGCTTCAAAATCGCCAGCGCGGTTTGGCTCTTGCCGCTGCCCGACTCGCCGACGACGCCGAGGGTCCTGCCCTCCTCGATGCCGAGGGTCACGCCGTCCACCGCCCGGATCAGGCCGCGCTTGGTGTCGAAGTAGGAATGGAGGTTGTTGATTTCAAGCATTCTCATATCTTGCGCGCCTACCTTTCGTTGGCTCTCGGGTCCATCGCCTCGCGCAGCGCGTCGCCGATCAGGTTGATGGAGAGCGCCGCCGCCACCACAAAGATCGCCGGGATGATCCAGCGCCACCAGAAGAACTGGATGACCGTCGATTCCTGCGCGCTGGTGAGCATATTCCCCCAGGAGGGCGTCGGCTCCTGCACGCCGAAGCCGAGGAAGGAAAGCCCCGCCTCGGTCAGCAGTGAGCTGGCGTAGCCCAGCGTGATGTTGACGATGATCAGGTTAAAGACGTTGGGCAGGATGTGGCGGAGCATGATGTTGCGCTGCTTGATGCCCAGGGCGCGCGCCGCCAGCACGAAATCCTTTTCGCGCTCCAGCAGGAGCTGGGCGCGGATCAGCCGCGCCAGACCCATCCAGCTGAGAACGCCGATGATGACCATGATCAAATAGAGCCGCTGGTCCTGCTCCAGCCGGTGGCCGATCACAAACGACAGCGTCACGGCAATCGGCAGGAACGGGAGCGACTCAAAAATATCGGCCAGGCGCATCAGCCCGTGATCGACCCAGCCGCCGAAATAGCCGCTGGTCAAGCCGATGATGATGGCAATGACGACCGAGATGAAGACCGCGATGGCGCCGACCCGCAACGAGATCAAGCCGCCGTGGATCACGCGGGAGAACATATCGCGCCCGAACTGGTCGCTGCCCCAGAGATACCCCTTGTTGCCCCACGCGCCCAGAATCCTTCCGCTGTCATTGACGGCGTAGAACTGGAAGAAGTCTCCAAACACCTTAGTAACGCCGTTGAGCTTCCGCGGCAGCTTCAGCTGGCCCAGCTCGTCCGCGCCCCAGACAAACACCTCGCCGTCGTCGTCGACCACGACAAAGTTCTTGTATCCCGCGTCAATACTGACCGCCTTTTCCTGGCTCAGCTCCTCCGGCATCCGGTTCAGGCCGTTTTCGACGCTGCCCCAGAGGTACAGCGCGCCCTCCTCGTCCCGGACCAGCACATTGCGGTTGGTGGCCGCGGCCTGCGCCACGCGCACCGAGCCGTCGGTCAGTTCCGCGGGGAGCTGCTCGGCAAACTCCGTGCCCGCCATGCCGATGACCCGCATCGTGCGGTCCTCCAGAATCAGGGCCATGTTGATGTCGCCCGATACAAAATCCACAATGCGCCCG
>WRLJ01000061.1 GCA_009777685.1 Oscillospiraceae bacterium
TCTTGCTTTGGCTTCGGTTCAGAAGTACACCGTAATCGCAAACCCGCCGTTGAAAAATACAGCGTCTTGCAGGGTGTTCTTACATAAACCGACTGGCGGAGCGGGTGGGATTCGAACCCACGGACGGTTTTACCCGTCAAACGATTTCGAGTCGTTCTCGTTATGACCACTTCGATACCGCTCCATGCGCAGCGCACTCCCGCGGCAGTCAGTATATCATAGCTTCGTCCGGAAATCAATACCCGTCCGCGCGCCGTGTTTGCCCGTTTACGGCCGCGCGGATCTGTACAGCTCGTCAATCTCGCCGCGGGTCATTTCAAAGGCCGACCGCACACGGATGTCTCCCGCGCGGACCTGCTCCTCCAGCTCGTCGATCCCGTCCCGTATGCTTTGCGGGACGTTGCTTAAATAATAGGCGTTGCGGGCAATGCCGACCGCGCCGTCCTTCAGCCCGAAACGGCCCGACTCGCCGAAGGTGAGCGTGCCGGCCAGATAGCTGTCCAGCGTCACCGAAACCAGCGCGTCAAAATTTTTCAGGCAGGAAGTCAGAATCGCGTCTCTGATGTCCGGCTCCACCTGCTCGGTCTGATCCACGTCTACGCCGATGGCATAAAACCCGAGGTCGCTCGCCGCCTGTATACAGCCGAGACCGGCGCCGCCCGCCGCGCTGAAGACGACGTCCGCGCCGCGCTCGAACTGCTCCGCCGCCAGCGCGTAGCCGGCGTCGGCGTCATAAAAATTGCCGACCACCGAAAGGAAGACCCTGACGCCCGGATCGGCCGCCAGCGCGCCCGCGATGTATCCCACGCAAAAGTCGTCCAGCGCCGGAAGATCCATGCCGATCACAATCCCGATCAGGCCGGTTTCAGACATCTTCGCCGCCAGCGCGCCGCACAGATACGCCGCCTCGTTGGGCTTGAACATCGCCGAGTAAATGTTGAGGCCGGTCGCCTCCATGTCGATCAGGACAAAGCTCTTTTCCGGAAAATAGGCGGCCGCCGGCTCCAAAATCGGGATGGCGATCTGGTTGCCGATGAACAGCAGCTCGCTGTCCTCCTGAAAGGCCCGCTCCACCTCCGCCTGCTCGCTGCCGCTCCCCGCCCGCATCGTAAAGACATTCACGGACAGATCAAACTCCTCGGAGCCGCCGTACCGCTCCTCGGACCGCCGCAAGCCCTGCACGATGCCGTCGTTGTACGAATGGTCGCCCAGATTGTCCACCAGGACCGTGACCTTGACCTCCCGCCGGGGTTTGGCGGTTTCCGGCGCGCCGGCGCAGGCGGTCAGCAGCGCCGCGGCCAGAAAGCACGCGAGCGCGCCCCTCAGGGATGTTTGGATGTTCATAGGGGTTCTCTGTCTCCTTTGCCGGTCAAATTTACGCGCTTTCGCTTTGGCCGGTATCCGTCTCACGGAACTCCAGATAGGTAAAGCGGTTCCGGCCGCCCTGCTTGGAGGCGTACAGCGCCCGGTCCGCCTGTTGCACATAATCTTTCCCGCAGTGCGTATATACGACGCTTCCCGACGTTACGCCGACCGAGACCGTGACATAGGGCGCGGCCAGGCTCTTTTCGTGCGGTATCTTCAACGCGCGCACGTTGTCGAGCAGCTTTTCGGCGATCACGCGCGCGCCTTCCTCTCCGGTGTTGGGCAGCACAACGGCAAACTCCTCGCCCCCGTAGCGGGCCACGAAGTCGTTCTCCCGGGTCAGGGCCAGCTCCAGCGCCTGCGCGACGGCCTTCAGGCACACGTCTCCCTGCTGGTGGCCGTAGGTATCGTTGTAGGGCTTAAAGAAATCTATGTCGATCATCAGCACGCTGATCGGCGCGTTTGAGCGGGACAGGAACTCCATCATACGCCGGAGACCGGACTCCATGTACCGCCGGTTGTAGATTCCGGTCAGCGCGTCGACATGGCTCAGGTCGTCCATGACCCGAAACTCGTAATCGGCGCGGCGGAAATATCTCCGGCCGAGCAGCATAAAGACGAGCAGCGCCGCCCCGGTAAACACAATACACATCATCGCGATGATTTGCAGGGTTCCGGTCAGCTGCTCGCGGAACTGCTCCGCCAGCGAACGGGTCAGCAGCTGGATATCCTCCGCGCTGACGCTGGAGGACACCACCCAGTCGTAGGGCCTGTACAGCCTGGCGTAAATCAGCCGCTCGATCTTGCCCTCGGAGACAAATTCCGTAAACGCCTCCCCGTTGACGACGAGCGGCTCCAGAATATCAAAATAGTCCGTGTTGCCGGCATGGAGCGCGGCCTTCCCGCCCCGCTGGAAAAAGGGGATGATAATCCGTGCCGCGAAGTCGCCGTGGCCGGCGTAATTGTTCAGCGCGTCGATGCGGATTTCCACATCGCCCAGCGGAACCTGACTGTCCGCGTACTTCTGCATCGCCTCCAGCAGGACGGCATGGATCAACGCCCGGTTCACGCCGCAGCCCACCAGATAATGATCGTCTAAAATATGAATGTTTGACACGGTATGGCCGTCAAAAAACGCCTCGAACTGCTGCCGCGTTCCGGTAAATTCCACCGTCTCCTCCCCGGACAGGCCGAAGGCGTATCCGGTTTCGAGGTGATAGGCGATCACGTCTATGCCGCGAAAGGTTTCGCTGATGGTGCGGACCAGCTGGCCGGCCCGGCTGTCGTCCGGAACGCTTTCCGCGCGCGCGGCGGCGAGAATGGAGCCCGCGCGCTCCAAATCAAGCGCCGCGCGTTCCTCGGCGATCAGGCGCTGCATGTTGATTTCCGCGACCATGTTGTTGACGACGTTTTCGATCAGCTCTTGCTTTTGCTTGCGCACAAACGCCTCGATATTTTCGGTTCTGCCGGCCTCCCGCTGGAGGGAGGTATTGTAAAACACGATCATCATCACCGCCGAGAGCGACCCGATAATCAGCAGAGTGAAAAAGAAGAATCGCACCCACGCTTTGCGCAGCGGCATCTCGCATCGCTCCTTTACCCCGGAATAGATATCTCTTCCATTTTAGCATACCCCGAAGCTCCGGACAAGTGGCTGTGAGGGGGTATCGCAAAAATGATTCCGGGAGCGCGGCCCAAGCCCGTGCACATTGTCTGCGTAAACACATACGGTATACCCCTGTTTGTATTCCAGAGAGAGTATACCGTATAAACGGAGTGTTTTCCTTTTGTTAACAAAGTTTAACCTGTCCCGGTCGCCCGCGGACGCCATATATGGCGTCCCTGCATAGAGGTTATGTTTTAGATTGTACATTGCAGTACACCGTCATTGCGGGCTTGCCCCGCAATCTCCCGGAGGAGGCAAGTCGCTAACCTGGGAGATTGCGGGTCAAGCCCGCAATGACAGTATGCAGTACACCGCAACATCTAAAGGTTTACGCCGGTTGCAGGGGCGGCTGTCCCGGTCGCCCGCGGGTTAGCCGGACGGGGCGGGGATGTACGGCGCTTTGGGCGGGAAGCGCTTGTCGAACGCCAGCGCGTCCGCCTGCGTCAGCGTTTCGTACACGGGGTCGAGGTGAAACCGCCCGCGCAGGCCGTCCAGCGCGCCGGGATAGAGCGGGCAGGCCATAAAGGCGTCAAAGGTTTGGCCGTCGGAAGTGGTGATCCCGAACTCGGCGGCGCGGCGGAACCCGACGCGGGGATAGTATTCGGGATGGCCGAAGATGAGGACGGCGCGGTAACCCAGCCGTTGGGCTTCCGCCAGCGTATGGCGCGTCAGCGCCGTGCCGACGCCCTTTTTTTGAAATTCCGGCAGGACGGACAGCGGGCCGAAGGTCAGCGTTTCATGGTTTGTCCCGTCCTCACACGCAATCCGGCCTTTGCTGTAGATGATATGCCCGATGATCCGGCCCTCCAGCTCCGCGACGGTGTTCAGCTCCGGCACAAACGACGGGCAGGACCGCAGGCGGTGGACCAGCAGATGCTCGTCGCAAATCACCCGGTCCTTTTCCCAAAACTGCCAAAACGCCTCGCGGGTCAGTTCCTCCACGGCATAGTGATCGGCGGGGATTTCCAGGCGAAGGTGCAGGTTCATAGCCGTATCTCCTTCATGTCATAGATTTTTTGCAGGGTTTTAAGGTGCAGGGTTTTTTGCTCCGGCGTTTCGGCAAACTTGACCCATTCCGCCAGCCGATAGCCGAACTTGACGAGGATCAGCTCCCAAACGCAGTCGTCCGTGATCTGCGATACGTCCGCGTATTCCGAAAAGCCTTTGTAATACGCCGGGACGCATGTTTGGTAGTATTCCGCCATATACTCCGCATCCGCCTCGTCGGCGATCAGGCTTGCCATATCCTCGCCCAAATATCCCCAACCGGCGGTGTCCCAGTCAATCAGCCGTATGCCGTCGTCTGTATGGAAAATGTTCGTCACCCAAAAATCCCTGTGGCACAGCACGACGGGCAGCTTTTCAATCCGCGCCCAAACCTCGTCCGCGTTTTCGTCAAGGTCTATCAGCATTTGGCATAGGTGCTTGGGAATCTCACAGCCGCCGGCACGGATATCATCGTACAGCTCGTTCCATGACCGGTAATGCAGATAGACATTTTTCGCGCACTCCACCTGGCTCAGGTTGGTCAGGCTTTGCGGCACGGCGGGCCGCTCGGCATACAGTCTGCCTTGAAACCGCCCCAGCTCCAGCGCCGCCCGTTCAAACATCTCAACGGTCAGGGCGTCGCCCGACACGCCGTCGATATACTCCATCCAAAGCTGGGTTTCGTCCTCCGCTTCGTTGATCTCGGCGTGATAACACTCCGGCCAGCGGAGTCCGTCGGTGAACAGGGAGCCGAAATCCGACGCGTATAAGTCATACTCGCGCCGCCACGAGCCGGGGTCGCCGCGCCGCTCCCATTGCTTCTGCCGCTTCCAGACAAACGGCGCCCCGTTGGCCGTGATCAGGCGCACATCGCCCAATGTGCCGCCGTGCAGTTGTTTTACCGTGATGTTCATACCGTTCTCTCCTTTTTTCTCAATTCCACCGCGCCCTCGTCGATGCGGCGGACGACGCCGTGGGTATACGCGCTGAAATGCTTCCGCCAAAAGCCGTGCGCGGCGGGGTTGATGCTCTCAAAGTCCGTGCCCAGCCGTGTAAAGCCGCCGGCTTTGAGCGTTTGGACCGCAAAGGCCAGCAGGCTTGCGAAAACGCCCGTCCCCCGGTACTCCGGCCGGCAATACGCGCCGTCGCAGTGGATATAGCCCGGCGTGTCACAGAGGAAGGTTTCCCCGGTGATCTCCGCGCGGAGAAAGGCGGCCGTCACGCCGTCCCTTCGGGCGGCAAACCAGCGGGCCCGGGCGGCGGCTTGTAAAAACGATTCTTCGGTCTCCGGGGCCTTGAGCATAAAGCACGGGCTTTCAAGAAAATGGCGGCGCAGCCGGTTTTCCAGCGGCCAAAGCTCCCCAAATTCCTCCGGCGCAAGCTCGGCAAAGGTATAGCCCTCGCGGGGCGGCGCGGGGATGTCCTCCATCGGGCGGATGGCGTCGACACACCGCATTCCGAAGCCGTAGCGGAAGAATTGCGCCTGCCCCTCCGTGTCGTGGGCGTACAGGCAGATCCCGTGGCTGGCCGCGCCCGCCCGCGCCCACTTCTCCCCCGCCGCCCTGTACAGGCGGGCGTAGATCGCCGCGCGGTTTTCGGGCACGGTCCCGTTGGCGTGCATGGGCGAGAACACCCCCCGCAGCCCCGGCACGCCGAACGCGCCGTCCCAGGGATTCAGACAGCACAAAAACCCCAGCATCTCCCCGCCCTCAAACGCGGCGGCCCCCAGATTGTTTTGCGCCAAGCCGGTCATGTCGGGCCAGTCCGTGACCGGGGGGAGCGCGGGGACGCGCTCCCGTTCGGCGTCGTAGCTGCGCTTGGCCATGCGGGCGGCTTGCTCGATGTGGTTGACGGTAAAGTCTTCTATGGTCATGACCAAATCTCCTTTTTTCGTTTTTTCGACCATCCGGCGATGTCTTTGTTTCTGGCGCATTTTTCGCGGATGGCGGCGATTTTGTCCTCGGCGTACAGCGCCTCGCGCTTGAGCTTGCGGTAGTTTTCCCAGCGCTTGGGGGACAGCTCGCCGTTTTCCAGGGCGGCGCGGACGGCGCAGCCCGGCTCGGTTTGATGCCGGCAGTCGGAGAACCGGCAGGAGCCGAGCAGGGGCTCGATATCGGCGAAGACGCCGCTCAGGCTTTCCTCCGCCGCTTCGCCCCATAAGCCCAGCTCCCGCATCCCCGGCGTGTCGATGACGCACGCGCCGTTCGGCAGGGTGACGAGCTGGCGGCGGGTGGTGGTGTGGCGGCCCCTCGCGTCGTCCTCGCGGATGGCCCGGACCTCCATCACGGTCCGGCCCGTCAGCGCGTTGAGCAGGCTGGATTTGCCCACGCCGGACGAGCCGAGCAGAACGGCGGTGCTGCCCGCCTGCAGATACCGCGCCAAGCCCTCCAGCCCAAAGCCGGTCACGGCGCTGACGGGGCATACGTCCGTATCCGGGGCAATCGCGGCGACGGCGGCGGCCTGCGGGGTGAAATCCTCGGTCAAATCCGCCTTGGTCAGCACGGCGACGGGCGTCCCGCCGCTCTGCCGCGCCAGCGTCAGATACCGCTCCAGCCGCCGGAGGTTGAAGTCCCGGTTGAGCGATTGCAGGATAAAGACAAACTCGAAGTTGGCGGCGACGGCCTGCTCGCGATGGCCGCCCGGGTCGGGGTCGAGCCGGGAAAAATAGCTTTTGCGGGGATGGGTTTTGAGAATCACGCTGTCGCCGCCGGGGTTTTCCAGGATATCCGCGTAATCCCCCGCGGTGGGAAACGGCTCGGCCCCGCTATGGTAGACGCCGGCCTTGAGCTTTCCGTAAACGCGCCCGCCGCCCGGGAGCAGCAGCTCGTACCGCTCCTTATGGACGGCGCTGACGCGCGCGGTTGTTTGGGTCATGGCCTTACTCCTTTTCGTACAGATTCTCCAGCAATTCCAAGGGAAACGGCGGCATCGCCAGAGGCTTGACGGCAATCGACATCAGCAAAGCCGGGTTGTCGTCCGCCGCGATTCGGTTTGAGCTTAACGCGCCGCACGTGCGGCAGCGGTGGATGACGGCCCATTCGCCGCCCTTTCGCACCCATACGCCGATGGGCTCCATGACCCCGCGGCAGAGAGAGGCCCGGTCGCCCGGCTCCTCGTCCACGTGCAGGCTGGACAGGCAGCTCGGGCAGTGGTTGCGGTGGCGGGTCCCCGCGCCCTCCGGGTTGACCGGGGTCCCGCAGACCCGGCAGGTAAAGCCGCCGGTATCCTTCATTGGCCGGTGTTTCATCGTTTTTTTGATCCCCTTACAGACGCCAAAACGGGATACGACCTAAGTCGTACCCCGCAAAAAGGCGGTATTCACGAAAGGCGGTATTCGGCGGCGCGCGGCAGAAAGGGCATAGCCCCGTCAAGCGCGCCCGATATGCGGTTTTAGGAGATGCTCACCCAAAAAGCCGACATTAACACCGCTCCTTTCAAAATGGGAATCTGTGTGCAGTATACCATACGGCCGTCGGGCCTGTCAAGGGGAATGTGGGGGGGGGGCGCGCCGTGGTACGGCGCGGGCTTGATTTTGCTATTGGCTCATAAACCCGATGAACCGCGTTTCGTCGGCCGGGGTTAATCTGCCTATGGGTTTGTCAATGGCGGTCGGCGGCAGGGTGACGGTTCCGTTCGTGTCAATGTATGATTGCCTGTCCAGCCCCGCCTGCTTCCAATCATGGATGGGAAAGTATTTTGCGCGTATCGTCTCGCTTTTGTCCGCGTAGTGCGTGGTGATGTTGAAGGCTGTCACGCTACCGGGTTTTTCTTCAAGGATCAGCACCGGGCGGCGTTTACCGCCGTCCCCCCACGAAACGTAGGCGATGTAGATGTCAAAAATCTTCATCAGCCATTCACCGCCCAGTCGTAGAGCTCGGGGTGTTTTTCCTTGTCGATGAAAGCATGGCCGTTTTCGTCGGCGGGAAGCGTAATGTTGGGTATCCCCTTGCGTTTTATCGCGGCGAGCAGTTGTTCTCCGGGGGTCGGCAGCGGCTCGGGCTGAAACGGCAGCGTCCTGACCGCGATAATTTTACGGTAGAACATATCAATGGCCGTCGTCTGGTCTATGCCCATTCTGGCCAAAAGGGCCGCGGCTGTTTCTTTCACGTCCGTGTCAATTTTGACGTTTACGGTTGATTTTGCGTTTGGCATACGACCACCTCCGCCTATAGTATACCCATTTATCACGCCATTGTCAACACGTTGGAATGAAAACTGCATGACATTTATGTAGGGACGCACTGTGTGCGTCCGCCGTTTCCCAAAACGTCCGCCGTTTCCCGCGCCGGGTGCGTTGGGGACGTTTTGCGGGACGCCGAGGTCTGCGTCCCCTAGGGCATTTCTTCAAACCCCCGATCTTGCCATGAAGAGGACGAGCTGATATACTGTAAAGCATGAAACGTCATGAAATAACAGATGAACAATGGGA
>WRLJ01000062.1 GCA_009777685.1 Oscillospiraceae bacterium
GGGCTGAGGGCCTGCGACTGGGCCAGCTGGTTGAAGCCCTCGACGCGCGCTCTGCCGAGGAAGTCGCAGTACATCAGCTCGGGTATCGCCCGCCCGCCGCACAGCGCGTAGCCCGCGGCGGCGGCGACGATGGTTCCCTCGGAGATCGGCGTGTTGAAGAAGCGGTGATACGGTATGCTCTCGGTCAGGCCGCCGTAGACGCCGAACGCGCCGCCCCAGTCGCGGTTGTCCTCGCCGAAGGCGATCAGGGAGGGGTCGTCGTAGAACCGGTCCAGGATCGCCTCAAAGAGCGCGTCGCGGATGTTGTACTGCTTGAGCTTGGAGACGGGCTTGCCGGCTTTGTCAAAGACGGAGCGGGACTTGACCCGGATTTTTTGCAGGCGGGGGTTTTGCTCTTTGGGGATCAGGACGTCCGCACGGTCCGCGGGGGACGGCGAGGACGATGTCCCTGCGTTGGAGAACATATACCGCCGGATGCCGTCCGGTTCCCGGAACAGGTCGACGCGGGGGGAGACGGCTTCGTCGATGGCGAGGCGCATGATTTTGGTGATCCGTTCGCGGATGCCGTGTTCGACGGCGTCACATTCGGCGGGCAGGGCGAGGTTTTCCCGGAATGCCCGTATGGAGTCCACCGCCTGCCACGCCTCGATCTCCTCTTTCTCGCGGTAGGTGGAGGCATCGGTGGCGCTGTGCCCGGCGTAACGGTAGGTCACCGTATCCAGCAGCACCGGCCCCTCGCGGTTTTCGAGGATCTTCCGCTTGCGCTCAAAGGCGTCGATGACGGCAAAGACGTTGTAGCCGTCCACACGCTCGGCGTGAAGCTGTGTGGGGGAGATGCCCGCGCCCGCGCGGGCCAGGATGTCAAAGGCCATCGTCTCGCCGCTGGTCTGCCCGCCCATGCCGTACTGGTTGTTCAGGAAGTGGAAGAGGACCGGCAGGCCGCCCCGGTGTTCCTCGTCCCAGAGCCGGGTGAACTGGCCCTGGGCGGCGAAGTTCATCGCCTCCCAGACCGGCCCGCAGCCCAGCGAGCCGTCGCCGATGTTGCAGACAACCATCCCCGGCTTGCCGTTGACGCGCTTATACAGCCCCGCCCCGGCCGCGATGCCCGCGCTGCCGCCGACGATGGCGTTGTTGGGGTAGATGCCGAAGGGCGTGAAGAACACGTGCATGGAATTGCCCAGGCCGCGCGTAAAGCCGTTGTCCCGCCCGAACAGCTCCGCCATAAAGCCGTAGAGCAGAAAGTCGCTTGCCAGGTCTTTGATATCGCCCGTGGTGTTGTGCTTTTCCACCGCCGACAGCGCCGCGCCGTCCTGAAAGTCCTTCATGATTCCATACAGCGTATCGCCGTCCAGCCGCTTGATGGCCGCGTAGCCTTTGGCTAGCACCTCGCCGTGGGAGCGGTGGGAGCCGAAGATCATGTCGTCCGCGTCCAGGGTGTACGCCATACCCACGGCGGCGGCCTCCTGCCCCGTGTACAGATGCGCGGGGCCGGTGTAGACATAGTCTACGCCGTTATACTGCTTGGTGGTCCGCACCGAGTACAGCATCCCCTCAAACTCGCGGATGACCTGCATATCATGGTAGATTCCCAGCAGGTCGGCCTGACGGTAGCCCTTGGCAGACTCCGCAAAGGGCGTTTGGTATTGATTCAGGGGGATGCTGTCAAACGACAGCTCCCCTTTCGCGCGGACGGCCGCGGGGTCGATGAATTGGCATTTAGGCATGGAATACAGCCTCCTTGACAATCTCCGCAACCGTTGGATGCGGGAAGATGATTTTCTGAATGCGCTCTATGTCCATTTCGTTGTACAGGATGGCGGACAGGGTAGAGATCACCTCGCTGGCCGGGGTGCCCAGCAGGTGCGCCCCGATTAGGCGGTTGTCATGCCATACCAGCTTGCACAAGCCCTCGCCGCGCTCGTTCTCGGCCAGAAACCGGCCGCTGTACAGCATCGGGAGCTTGGTTTCGCGGGCGGAGGAAAACCCTTTTGCCTGTGCCGTCTCCAGTGTTTCCCCGATGGCCGCCGCTTCGGGATTGGTGTAGATGACGGAGGGGATGGCACTGTAGTCCATGCGGTCTGTCTGCGGGCGAACGGAGTTCGCCCCTGCGGCGTGTACGATGGTATTGACGGCCACCTCGGCCTCGCGGTAGGCGGTGTGGGCCAGCATGGATTGGCCGTTGACATCCCCGGCGGCGTATACGTTCGGAATGTTGGTTTTCATCTGCTCGTCGGTGACGATCGCGCCGTTTTCGGTGTATAGACCCAACGCCTCCAGTCCCGCCGTCACGGGCTTTCGCCCGGCGCTGACCAGCGTGGGGCCCGTGATGGCCTCCAGGCGGGTGTTCAGCCGGAACGTGACGCCTTTCTTCTCGTATACTTTTTGCAGCATCGCGGAGATTTCACGGTCCAGGGGTCCCGCGATTTTGTCCGTCATTTCGTATACCGTGACCTTACTGCCCGCGGAGTTGAACAGACTGGCCATTTCCAGCCCGATGACGCCGCCGCCGAGGATGTCCAGCGTTTCGGGCACCTCGGTCAGGGCGAGGATGTCGCGGCTGGTCATAACCCGCGCGGGCGAACGCAGTTCGCCCCTACAAAACGGCGGGATGATGGGTTCGGAGCCGGTGCAAAGGAGCAGGTTCCTGGCTTGCCGGCCATTGACGGTAAACCCTGTAGGGCGCGACGACCCCGGCGCGCCGTTTCCGTCACGCCCTGCAATGCCGGCAGACGGCGTGCCGGGGGCGTCACGCCCTACAACGGCATGTTCGCGCGCGATCTCCACGCCCGCCTTTTTCAGCGACGCCTCGATTCCGGCGGTCAGCGTTTGAACCACCTTGTCCTTGCGTTTTACGGCGGCGGCGTAGTCCAGGATGGGGTTTTGGCAGGTCACGCCGTAGGCCGCCGCGCCGCCCTTGGCGTAGTCGTACAGTTTGGCGGAATACAGCAGCGCCTTGGACGGGATACAGCCCTCGTTGAGGCACACGCCGCCCAGCGCCCGCTTCTCGAACAGCAGGGTCTTCAGCCCCGCCCCGGCCGCCAGCTCCGCCGCGCGGTATCCGGCGGGACCGCCGCCGATGATGATTAGGTCGTACATGTCATACCTCCGTAGGGGCGGCAATCTGCCGCCCGTGACTGCCGATGGATTGATGATCATGGGAATTGCTGCGTATGCGGCCGTCCCGGTCGCCCGCGGACGCCATATATGGCGTCCCTACACAGTAAACGATTCT
Organism: Oscillospiraceae bacterium; assembly: GCA_009777685.1. Taxonomy (GTDB): domain Bacteria; phylum Bacillota; class Clostridia; order Oscillospirales; family UBA929; genus WRLJ01. The sequence goes on from WRLJ01000062.1 coordinate 3,233, forward strand.
AAATATTCGCACAGCGCCTGTAAAAACCGCGATGCCGGCGCGCCGTCCAGCGCGCGGTGGTCGTAGGTGAGCGAGAGTGTCATGGCGGGGTATGAGCCGATACAGCCGTCCACCACCTTCACGCGCGGAACGATGCGGTTCACGCCCAAAATGCCCGTCTGCGGCGCGTTCAGGATGGGCGTGAAGCTCTCTATGCCGAATTGCCCGAGGTTCGATACGGTAAAGCTGCCTCCTGTCAGCAGAGCGGGGGAGACGCTGCCCGTTCTGCATTGCCCGGCAAGCGCCTTCAGCTCGGCGGACAGCTCCGGTAGAGTCTTCTCCGATGCGCCGGTCAGGACCGGGACCATCAGGCCGCGCTCCGTATCCACCGCGACGGCCAGGTTGACCTCGTCAAAGACCCGCAGGGTATCGCCCAATAGATGCGCGTTCAGCGCGGGGAACCGCGGCAAGACCCGCGTCACGGCATAGAGAACGATATCACCCAGCGTAATCCCGCTCATTGCGGGGTCCGCCTTGAAGCGTTTGCGGCATTCTTGTATGTTGGTGGCGTCAAACGACGCCGTATGGGTCAGCTGCGCCGTATTTTGCAGCGACGCCGTCATCGCTTTGGCGATGATCTTACGCATATTGGACAAGGCCTGATCGGTGTATCCATTCCCCTCCTTAGAGGGGCGCCGCCCGCGGGCGGCGGGGTGGTTCGTCCCTCCGGGCTGCGGCGGGCGAACGGAGTTCGCCCCTACAGCGGCCAGCGCCCGGATATCCCGTTCAATCACGCGCCCCTCTGGGCCGGTCGGGATCGCCTGTGAGGGGTCGGCGCCCAGCTTGGCCGCGAGGGCCTTTGCGCGCGGGGATATCCCGCTTTGGGTGGTCGGGGTGACGGGAGCGGTGAGCGGCGGTTTATCCGGTGAGACGATAGCGGAAACGGCTTCCGTGCTGGAGACCGCCGCCGTCTCCGGCAGGGCAATCTCTTCCCCCGGCTCGCCGATGGCGCAGACCGGCGCGCCCACCGCCACCTCGTCTCCCTCAGCCGCGAAGAACGCCAGCACGGTTCCCCCATGCTCCGAGGCCACGTCAAAGGCCGATTTGCCCGTCTCCAGAGAGAACAGCGGATCCCCGGCCCGCACAGCGCCCCCCGCCTGTACATGCCACGCCGTCAGCACCGCGCTCTCTTCCGATATCCCGATTTGGGGTAGGTGGATTGTGTGCGCCAAGACCAAGCCCCCCTTTTTTATCGCAAAATAGACTTACGGTACGCCTCGCCCTCCCAGCCCGCGATGAAGCGCAGGGCTTGCGCGTCCATCGGCCGGGCGGCTTCCCCGTTCCGCGCCAGCGTAAACCGGATGAACATGACCGCCGCTAGAACCTCGCGCTGGGCGTCCGTCAAGTCCAGATACACCTGCTGGTCCGGGTACAGCGGCAGCGGCAGCTGGGCCGAAAACGCCTCGAAATCCGCGGGCGTGACGCCGTAGGACGCGGCGAGGCGGTCGTTGATATCGCTGTGGATGCGCAGGCATTCATCGGCCGTGTCCGCGGTCACGATCACGCCGTGGTTTTGCAGGAACACGACCTGCGTGTCCGGCGATTTCCGCTCCCGGATGGCCGCGCACAGCTCCGCGCCCGGGTTGATGTACGGCACAAGGAGGCAGCTGTACCCGTCCATCAGCTCCGGCAGGCGCTCCGCGCCGGTTTGCGAGCAGAGGGCGAGGTTACAGTACACGGGGTGGGTGTGCAGCACATACCGCCCCAGCAGCGCGTGGAAGCCCGCCTCCACGGACGGGCGGGTGGGCCGGAAGCCCTGTTCGGCGGTGACGTCCCTCAGCGTGTCCGTCTCGACCACGGCAAAGCCGTACGTCTCCGTGACCTGACTCAGCCGGAAGCCCGACGCCTTGACGGCCATCAGCCCGCCCGGCAGCTTGACCGACGTGTTGCCGCCGCCGCCCTGAATATAGTCCGCCCGCGCGCCGGCGGTTTGGGAAAGTCTGGCCAGTTCGCTCAGCATGATCCGCACCTTCTGTCTCCAATTTCAGCCTTGTCAATATACGATTATATCCCCATCGCCGCCGCCCGTCAATCCTCAATGCCAAAGCGGCGGCGCGGCTTTGATGCCGCGCCGCCGTCTGTCTTGATTCCGAATCTCAATCCGGCTGCGCCGCCAGCGCCGCCGTTCCCGCCCGTTCCGCCTCCTCGGCCGCCTCGGCCTCCGCCATCCTCCGGGCGTCGATCAGGCAGTAGAGCTTGTCCAGCTCCTTCAGGGCCTGCGGGTTGCGGGGGTCGTACTTCAGGATTTTGCGGAACACATTACCCGCCTCGCGCTCGCGGCCCAGCGAGAGGAACAGCAGCCCCAGCTGATGGCGCGCGCGGACGTCGCGGTGGTTGAGGTCGATACAGCGGCGGAACATGCCCTCGGCCCGCTCCGCGTCGCCCTGACGGGCGTACATCATGCCCAGCTGGTGACGCGCCTGCACATCGCGGTGGTTGAGGTCAATACAGCGGCGGAACATCGGCTCGGCCAGGTCGTCGCGGCAGCGGCGCGACCAGTAGATGCCCAGCTGGTGAAAGCCCTGTATCTGCTTCGGGTCGACCTCCACGGCGCGCTCGAACAGAGCCAGGGCCTCCTCGCCGCGCCCGAGCTTGCCGTAGAGCATTCCGAGCTGGATCATCAGCACCGCGTTATCCGGCTCCAGCTCCAAACCCTTGCGGAAGCAGCGGCCGGCTCCGGCGTAGTCGCAGGCGCGCATCAGCGCGCCGCCCTGCCTGGACAGCTCCACGGCGGCGTTGACGCCGAGAGGGATGGCGTTCGGTTCGTTCATGGGGGAGGCCTCCTTGTTTGTATGGGGGATGTATGAAAACATGTTGACAGAGTGCTTGATTTGTAGTACAATGTAAGTAACTTTTATCAAGGGAGCTGAGGACATGGCGCAGACGACAGTCAGTGTCCGCATGGACGACCAATTGAAGAGGCAGTTTGAGACATTCTGCGGCGAGTTTGGCATGAGCCTTTCCACGGCGGTGACGGTTTTCGCGAAAACCGTCGTGCGGGAACGCCGCATCCCGTTCGAGATCACCGTCGCGGAGGACCCGCTGTACAGCGGGGCGAACAAGCGGCATTTGGACGCGGCGATTGCCCAATGGAATGACCCCAGTTCGCCCAAAATCGTGAAAACGATGGCGGAATTGGAGGCTATGGCGAATGAATAGGGCGCTGGCCTTCAAGGCAAAGGGCTGGGAGGACTATCTGTACTGGCAGACAAGCGACCGCAAAATGCTGAAAAAAATCAACCGTTTGATCGCGGACATCGACCGCAACGGGCATGAGGGCATTGGCAAGCCGGAACCGCTGAAACATCAATATCAAGGCTGGTGGAGCCGCCGGATCAATGACGAGCATCGGTTGATTTACCGCATCGAGGGCCGCGAGGTCCAGATTGCGTCCTGCCGTCACCATTACGGGGATTGACGGATAACCGGGGGGCGGCAAAATGGGGGGTAAATCAAAGGACTGGAGGGCTAATCCTTGGACAGTCGTTATCCGGTGGAGGTTATGCCGCTGGAGCGGTATAAGCTGCTGATTACGTTTGACAATCACGAGCGGCGCGTGTTTGATGTAGAGCCGTATTTGAGCGACAGTTTTTTCGCTCCGCTGGGCAATCCGTCGGTGTTCCAAACGGTGAGGGTCGGCCCGATTTCGCTGGAATGGGCGGGCGGCGTGGACATGTGCCCGGACGAACTGTACTGCAACAGCGTGTTGGTTTCGTAACGTCCCGCGAAACCCTGTAGGGCGCGACGACCTCGGCGCGCCGTGGGTTACGATCCAACCCCCGAAACCTTGTAGGGGCGAACTGTGTTCGCCCGCTGGGAGGGGTGGTATGCACGGGGACGGGCGAATGGGGTGCGGTCAGGGGGGCGGGTGCGTCTGGCAAACACGGACGAACACAGTTCGTCCCTACGGAGGGGTGCCGTCCGCAGACGGCGGGGTGGTTCCGTGTCCCCGGGCGGGTGCAATGGGCAAACACGGACGACCGGAGGCCCTTGCCCTGTGCATCTCTCTTCATGCTTGCCAAATCAATTCCACTGTGATATAATGGGCGCCGCGGAGACGAAGCAGGATATAATCAAAAAATTACGCTTGGCCGCTTTGCTTTAACAGCGGCAAAAACGGCGGGAGCCGTATCTTGGAGGTAACACTATGAAAACCAAAGCAACGTTCTCAAAAGTCTTAGCGTGGACGCTCATGTTTGCGATGGTCTTGGGCATGACGCCGGCGGCGGTTGCCAATATCGATGAATACGAAAACAGTCTTTTCAGCGAAATACGTTTTACCAATCCGCTGAACGGCTTGAGCTTCAAAGCAACCGGCGACTTTGAGGTGGGTGCTTCAAGGCAAGGAGCGGCAATGACTCCTGAATCTGAGCTTGGCTTCGTCATTACCAGGGACCGCGCCGATGCCTACTCCGTTGAGTACGACGACAGCATGGTGTCTTATATTACCGCCTACAGCGAGACGCCAATGCAGACCCTGTCGTTTGTATTCTCAGAATCGCTAACGGATGTGGCGTATCAAAAGGACGGCTCCGCTTTTGAATCCTTGGCAAAGTGGGACGGCAGCTCCCCCGCCCCTTCTCTTTATTATACTGAAATACTGAGCGCTGACTCACTGACGTATTCTATAAATTTTGTGGGATTTTACGACGCAGACTTCCCAAAAGGGTATGACGGCATAACCTTTCAGTTTACCACGGACTCCGGCACATTCACCGTCGCGCTGACGGCGCAGGCCGCCGAAACTTTCACCGTCGCCTTTGACCTTTCGGAACTGGCCGTGGCAACCAACAATACAAGTGGCGACGGCTGGTCGATACTCTATAATAACATTATCATTACAGAAAGCACTCTTCCGGTCACACTGCACGGCGATAGCGGCGGCCGCTCTGTAAGGATTGAAAACGCCACGGATATAACCCTTGCGGAGGGTACTATAATATCTAGCAATACAAGTGCCGAACCTGCGCTTAGGATAAATGGTGCCGCGACTATCCATGGTGAAGGCGCGGGTATTGAAATTTCGAGCAGTGTCGGTCACGGTATTCACGCATCAGGCAATCTTGAGATTACCGGCACGATCAGAAGTATTTCCGGCGGCATGGACGGCAGCATGCACAACGGCATCGCATCGGACGGCGATCTTACGATTAACGGCACGATATACAGCATT
>WRLJ01000063.1 GCA_009777685.1 Oscillospiraceae bacterium
GCGGCCGCCATCCTGCTCTCGATCAAGGACGAGACGGCCTTTGAGGCCGCGCTGCTGGAGAGCCTGGAGCTGCTGGGGCATTGCGTGGACGCCGACCGGATGCATATCTGGCGCTGTGAGACGGCGCCCGGCGCGTCCCGTTTCATCCTGCAACATCAATGGGAGGGGGACGGCGCCCGCGACAAGGTATGCGTCTTCCCCGGGACGAGCGTCCCCCGCGGCGCTCTGTCCGAATGGGAGGACACGCTTTCGCGCGGCGAATGCGTCAATATCATCATCTCCGAATTGCCGCCGGAGCGTCACGGCTTCTTCTCCGGCTTTGATTTGCGGTCCCTCGCGCTGCTTCCGCTGTTCCGCCGCAATCAGCTCTGGGGGCTGCTCGCCATTGACGACTGCCGGCGGGAACGGATTTTCTCCGCCGAGGAGATCGGCATCCTGCGTTCCGCGGGCCTGATGATCCTCAGCGCGATCCACCGCAACGAAATGCTCAGCACCATTCGCAGTGACGGCGAAAAGACCCGGGCGCAGGCGCACTGGTACAAGTCCATTCTGGACGCCATACCGCTGCCCCTGTCCATCACCGACGCGGACATGAACTGGACGTTTGTCAATACGGCCGTCGAGAGCTTTCTGGAGAGGCGGCGGGAGGATATGCTCGGCCGGCATTGCAGTCACTGGGACGCCCACATCTGCAACACCGCCCATTGCGGTATTGCCTGTGTAAAGCGCGGCGAGCACCGGACCTTCTTCAAGCAGAAGGGCCTGTCCTTCCAGGTCGACGTGGAGATACTCAAGGACCTGGAGGGCAAAACCACGGGCTATATCGAGGTCGTGCAGGACATCACGCAGATCGAGGAAATGGCCAGACGGCAGGTGGAGGTGGAGGCCGCCAACAAAGCGAAATCCACATTTCTGGCGACGATGAGCCATGAGATACGCACCCCGATCAACGCGATTCTGGGCATTTCCGAAATCCAGCTGCAGCACCGCTCGCTTCTGCCGGAGACCCGGGAAGCGTTCAGCGAGATATACGATTCGGGCCATTGGCTGCTGAACATCATCAACGACATCCTGGATCTATCCAAAATCGAAGCGGGCAAGCTGGAGCTGATGCCCGTCAAATACGACATCCCCAGCCTGATTAACGACACCGTGCAGCTCAACCGCCTGCGCTATGAGAGCAAGCCCATTGACTTTAAGCTCCATGTGGACCCCGATACGCCGATCGACCTGATCGGCGACGAGCTGCGCATCAAGCAGATTCTGAACAACCTGCTCTCCAACGCCTTCAAATATACCGACGCGGGCGAGATCGCGCTGTCGATTTCCGCCCTGACGGAGGAAACGGAAGGGGCGGGCACGACGCTGGTGCTTCGTGTGAGCGATACGGGGCAGGGCATGACGGAAAGCCAGATCGCCGAGATTTTCGACGAGTATACGCGCTTTAATATGGACCTCAACCGCGCAACGGTCGGCACGGGCCTGGGCATGAACATCACCAAGCGCCTGACGGACCTGATGCATGGAGAAATCTCGGTGGAAAGCACGGTGGGCGAGGGGACCGTGTTTATCGTGTCACTGCCGCAGGAACGCGTCGGCACGGCCCTGTGCGGGGAGGAGCTGGCGGAGCAGCTGCGGAAGTTCCGGTTCCCGGGCGCCGCCAAGATGAAAATGGCGCAGATCATGCGCGAATATATGCCGTATGGCAGTGTGCTGGTCGTGGACGATGTGGAATCCAACCTGTATGTCGCGCGGGGGCTTCTGCTTCCCTACGGGCTGAGAGTGGACTCCGCGGTCAACGGGGTCGCGGCCCTGGAAAAAATCCGGAGCGGCAACCGGTACGACATTGTATTCATGGATCACATGATGCCGAAAATGGACGGGATTGAGACGACAAAGCGCCTGCGCGGCATGGGGTATACGGACCCCGTCGTCGCGCTGACGGCCAACGCCCTGGCTGGGCAGGCGGAGATGTTCATGGCCAACGGCTTTGACGGCTTTATCTCCAAGCCGATTGACTCGCGGGAACTGAATGCCGTGCTGAACACCCTGATCCGCGACAAGCAGCCGCCCGGGGTGATCGAGGCGGCGCGGAAGGAGCAGGAGCGGGGACAGCCGCAAACAGACGCCTCGGAGTCCAAAAAGCCGCTGAACCGGGAGATCGCGAGATTTTTCGTCAAGGACGCGGAAAACGCCGCCGCCACGCTGGAGGAGATTTACGCGCGGGAGGACGCCGGCGGGAAGATGCATATTTACACGGCCACGGCCCACGGCGTCAAGAGCGCGCTGGCCAATGTCGGCGAAAACGAGCTGTCCGCCGTGGCGTATAAGCTGGAACAGGCGGGGCGCGGACAGGATATGGGCGCGATCATCGCCGAGACGCCGGCGTTTTTGGACGCGCTGCGGGCGCTGATCGCCAAAATCAAGCCCGTGACCGAAATCGCCGAAGCGGAGGCCTCCGGGGAGGATTTGGATTATTTGCGGTATAAGCTGGCGGGCATCAAGGCGGCGTGCGCGGTATTTGACAAAAAAGCCGTCCGGGCCGCGCTGAACGATCTGGACAAAAAAGTCTGGCCGCGCCGAATCCGGGAGGCGCTGGACGCCGTCGCCGCGCACCTTCTGCACAGCGACTTCCCCCAAGCCGCGCAGACCGCGGACAGGATCATAGCGGAAATCAACTGAAATCATAAAGTCAGGAGCGCAGTGTTATGCAAACGAGGATTCAGGCCCACCGCGGGGCGTCCGCCTGCCGCCCCGAAAACACGCCGGAGGCGTTTGCGCTGGCCCTGGAGCAGGGGGCCGACGGCATTGAGCTGGATGTACACCTCACAAAGGACGGTCAAGTCGTCGTCGCCCATGACGCGCGGCTGGAGCGCGTTTCGGACGGGACAGGGTACATCGGCGACCACACGCTGAAGGAGCTGAAGGCCCTGAATTTCGGCAAGCTGTTTCCGGACGGGCCGGTATGCCGGATTCCGACGCTGGCGGAGGTGTTCGAGCAGGTCAGACCCTCGCCGCTGACGGTGAACATCGAGCTGAAAACCACCGAGCGGCTGTATCCGGAGCTGCCCGCGAAGCTGGCCGCCCTGACGGAGGAGTACGCGATGGGCGCGCGCGTCCTGTATTCCTCGTTTAACCACTATTCGCTGCTGCACATCAAGCAAATCAATCCCGAGGCGAAGATCGGCCTGCTGTATGAGCTGGGGATGGTCGACCCGTGGGTGTACGCGAACTATGTGGGCGCGGACGCCATTCACCCGCATTACTTTGTCATCGCGGCGCTGCCGGAGACGGTGGCCCGCTGTCATGAAAACGGCGTCAAGGTCAATGTCTGGACGGTGGACGACCCGCAGGCCATCACGCTGATGATGCGCTGCGGGGTGGACGGGATCATCACCAACAGGCCGGATATCGCCGCCGCGTGCCGCGGCGGAAATCAATAAGGAGGAAGGTCAAATGAGCAAGGAAAAACTGAACGTCAAGAAGACGCTGCTGCTCTCGTTCGGATTCTTCGCCTCGTCCATCGCGTGGAGCGTGTACAACGCCTATGTGCCGCAGCTTTTGGAGGGCTTTATCTCCAGCACGATGCTCATCGGGCTTGTGATGACCATCGACAACGTCTTCGGCGTGATTTTCCAGCCGGTGTTCGGAAGGATGAGCGACAAAACCCGCACGCGCTTCGGGCGGCGGATGCCGTTTATCTTCATCGGCCTGCCCATCTGCGCCGCGGCGTTCACGCTGATCCCGCACATGGACAACCTCTGGTCGCTGATGGCGGTCCTGATTATCTTCACCTTCGTCATGTCGGCCTGGCGCTCGCCCGTGGTGGCGCTGATGCCCGACATCACCCCCGGCCCCCTGCGCAGTCAGGCCAACGGCATCGTCAACCTGATGGGCGGGGTCGGCAGCCTGGTGGCGTTCTTCACGGGCGGCATCCTGTTCAATCTGGGCGGTTTCCCGCTGCCGTTTTTGATGAGCGCGGTGATGATGATGCTCGCGCTTGTGGTGCTGGCGGTTTTCGTGCGTGAACCGAAGCACGCCTACGAGCCGGAGGAGGAACAGAAAAAAATCAAGGGCCTCAAGCTGGACAAGGACGAGAAGAAGAGCCTTTTGCTGATTCTGTTCGGCGTGTTCTTCTGGTTTACCGGCTACAATGCCGTCGAGACGTTCTTTACGCTGTACGCCACAAATACGCTGGACATGAGTCCCGGCGACGCCACGATGACGCTGTCGATCTTCTCGCTCACGTTTCTGGGCTTTGCGGTTCCGGCGGGCTTCATCGGCGCGAAGATCGGGCGGCGCAGGGCGATCCTGATCGGCCTGGCCGGCCTTGTCGTGCTGTTCTTCCCGATGATCGTGATGACCCATGTGTGGATGACGCGCGTGTGTCTGTTTCTAGGCGGTTTCTTCTGGGCGATGGTCAACATCAACTCCCTGCCGATGGTCGTGCGGCTGTCGGGCGACGCGAAGGTGGGGACGTTTATCGGGTATTATTATTTCTTCTCGTTCAGCTCGCAGATCGTCTCCCCGATCCTGTTCGGCTGGATACGCGACGTCGTCGGACATTACCGCGTGCTGTTCCTGTATGCCTGCATCGCCTTTGCGCTGGCGATGGTGACGCTGTTCTTCGTGCGCCACGGCGAGGAAAAGCCCGATCAGGCCAACGCCTCGCAGGTTCTGGAGGGTTTGGGGGACTGAGCGGGCGCGCGGCGCGAAAACTCTGATCCAAAGGAGCCGGTCTATGCCCGTTTATCTTGACTATGCCGCCGCGACGCCGCCTTGCCGGGCGGCGTTGGAGGCGTTTGAGCGCGTTTCGCGGGACTGCTGGTACAACCCCGCCTCCCTCCACGCGGGGGGACGGGCCGCGTCGGACGCGCTGGAGGCCGCGCGCGCGCGGGCCGCTCTCGCGCTGGAGGTCCTGCCGGAGGAGATCGTGTTCTGTTCCGGCGGGACCGAGGCCAACAACCTCGCGCTGAAGGCCGCCGCCGGAACGCATGGGCGGCGGCGCAGGCATATCGTGTCTACAACGCTGGAGCATCCGTCTGTGCTGGAAACGCTGAAGGCCCTGAAGGAGCGCGGCTTTGAGGTCACGCTCGTGCCGCCGGGCGGAAACGGCGCGCTGGCGGTTGAAAGCGTTCTGGCCGCGTGCCGGGGAGATACGTTTCTGGTTTCCGTCTGCGCGGTCTGCGGCGAGACGGGGGCCGCCGCGCCGCTGGAGGAGCTGAGACAGGCTCTGCGGGAGCGGTTCCCGGACGCGCTGCTGCACACGGACGCGGCCCAGGGCTTTTTAACGCGGTCCGGCCCGCCGCCCCGGGCGGACCTGGTCACGGTCAGCGGGCATAAAATCGGCGCGCCGAAGGGCATCGGCATCCTGTCCGTCCGCCGGGGACTGCGGCTGGCCCCCGAGCTGCACGGCGGCGGTCAGGAGAGCGGCCTGCGCTCCGGAACGGCCAACGCGCCGCTGGCGGCGTCGCTGGCCGCCGCGATTGAGGCCTACGTCCCGCCCGGCCCCGCCCTCCGCGCCGAGGCCGCCGCGCGGCTGGAGGCCGCCGGAGCGGAAATATTGCCCCTGGGCGGCCCTGCCGCGCCGCATATTTTGTGTTTTGCGGTCCGGAGCGCGGCGCTGGGCCGCTATCTTCCCGGTGAGGCGCTGACGCGGATGCTGTCGGACAAGGGCGTGTACCTTTCGGCCGGCTCCGCCTGCAAGCGCGGCAAGCGCGGCCCCGCGCTGGACGCGATGACCCTGCCCCCCGGCATGGCCGACGGCATGGCGCGCGCCAGCTTCGGCGGCGGTACGGGTCTGGAGGATATCGACGCGCTATGCGAGGCGATCCGGCGGCTCTAACGCGATTTCCTGCGCGCCCAGCCCCTCGCAGAACGCCCTGTCATGCTCCACCAGCAGCAGCGTCAGGTCCGGCGTGTCCCGCAGCAGGGCCTCGATTTGCATCCGCGAGAACACGTCGACGTAGTTCAGCGGCTCGTCCCAGATATACAGGTGCGCCCGCTCGCACAGGCTGCGCGCGAGGAGCGCCTTTTTCTTCTGCCCCTCGCTGAAACGCTCCATCGGCTTGTCAAACTGGGCGCGGGAGAAGTCCAGCTTGCGCAGGATGGCCTTAAACAAGCTCTCGTCGATGCCGGCGGCGCGCGCGAAATCGCTCAGATCTCCCCGCAGGAACGACGTATCCTGCGGCACATAGGAAATCACCAGCCCGGAGGCGAGGCTCAATCGCCCGGCAACCTCCGCGCGCCCCTGGCCCAGCAGGCATTGGAGCAAGCTGGTCTTGCCCGAGCCGTTCCGTCCGGCCAGGACCGCGCGCCGGCCGCGCTCCACGGTAAAGGACAGGCCGCGGCAAACCGCCCGCCCGCCGTAGGACAGGGTCAAGTCCTCCGCCTGGACCAGGCGGCCGGTGTGGTGGGTCAGCGGCGCGAGCTTCAGCGCGTCGGTGTTCTCGATGTTTTTCAGGAGCCTGCTTTTTTCCTCGATGCCCTCGTGCTGGCGTTTTTCCAGGTTCTTGCGCCGTTGCTGCATCCGCCTGGACTTTTCGCCGATATACGCGCGGTTGTCCTTGGCTTTCTCCCGGCTGGACGGGTCAAAGCCGATCTTGGAGCGTTCCACCTTGTCGGCCCATTGCGCCGACTGCCGCGCCGCCGCCTCCAGGCGCTTGATGTCCTTTTTCAGCCGCTCGTTCTCCGCCAGCTCCGAGGCGTCCTGCCGCCGCCTGTTTTCCCGCCAGGAGGAGAAATTGCCGCGCTGGACCTCGATATTCGCGCGGTTGATGGCCAGCACGTGGTCCACGCAGCCGTCCAGGAACGCGCGGTCATGAGAGACGAGGATAAACCCGCGCTTGCCGCTCAAATAGCGGCTGACCAGCTCCCGGCCCCGCCTGTCGAGGTGATTGGTCGGCTCGTCAATCAGCGCGAATCCGTTTTCGCGCAAAAACAGCGCCGCCAGCATCACCTTGGTGCGCTCGCCGCCGCTGAGGGTATCCATCGGGCGGTACAGGGCGTCCTCCGTCACCTCCAGCAGCGACAGCTCCCGCACCAGCTCCCAGTCCGGAACGCCGCCGCAGAGGCCGCGCAGGGCGTCGAAGGTGGTCCGCGAGATGTCCTCCGGCTCGTAGGGGAAGTATTCAAACGCCACGCTGGCCGAGATGGAGCCGCGGTACTCATACCGGCCCATCAGGAGCTTGAGGAAGGTCGTCTTCCCGCGCCCGTTGCGGCCGATAAAGCCCAGCCGCCAGTCCGTGTCAAGGCGGAAGGAGACATTTTCAAACAAGGTATCATAACTGCCCTCATAGGCAAAGGTGAGATTGGATACGGTGATATGCGACATGATGAACTTCCTCCCCGTTGTATGTCAAGAGCCGCGAGAAAGTCACTTCTCGCGGCTCTTGACACACAACAGGGCGCGCGGGGAAGGCTCCCCTTTGCGTCCGTGGATTCTCAACAGCATGGCGAAACGCGGCTTTCCTGCGCGGCGCGCCATCAAGCGGGGCAGGGGAGACATCCCCCGCGCCGTCCTCCGGGCGTGCCGTAATGAGCAAGATTCAGCCGCGCATCCTTTCAGCTCCCATCTCCATGCGTTTAGGATATCATAGCACACATCAGAAACCGGGTCAAGACGGAAAACCGCGCTGTGTTTGCCGTCTTGACAAGCTCCTGAGCGTTCCGATTCAGAATACCGGATGGCTTTGGTTTGGCGCGTAATCCAGGGAATGGCGCGCGGGCTACAGCGTCACTTCCACCCGGCAGTCTGCCGCCGCCGGTGGAATCACATCGCCGCTGACCGGCACGCCGTCCACGGTCAGCGAGCGGCGGCCCGTGCGGCGCACAGTGATGTCGTACTTCACGCCGCGGAACCGGCGGGTCATGGACAGCTCCTTGAATTGCTCCGGCAGGCAGGGGACGATCCGCAGGCCGTCCGGCGCCGGCTGTACGCCCAGCAGGTACTGGCTGACGTTGACCAGCGCCCACGCGGCGGTGCCGGTCAGCCAGCTGTTTTTCGCCTCCCCGAAACGGGCGGCTTCCTGACCGGCCACCATCTGGCAGTACACATACGGCTCGGTGCGGCGCACCTCGCTGTGCGCCTCCGCATAGGCGGGGCAGATGCGGCGGTAAATGGCGAACGCCTCGTCCGCGTTGCCGTTGATGGCTTCGGCGATGCTGAGCCACGGGTTGTTGTGGCAGAACACGCTGCCGTTTTCCTTGTATCCCGGCGGGTAGGAGGTGATTTCGCCCAGCTCCTTGTAGTAGCGGGTATACGCGGGGGACAGCAGGCATGTGCCGTATTCGGTGGTCAGCCGCGCCTTCGCGCTGTCCAGCGCCGTTCGCGCCTGACCGCCTTCACGGCCGATCCCCGCCATGCCGCACATGCCCTGCGGCTCGATGAAGATCTG
>WRLJ01000064.1 GCA_009777685.1 Oscillospiraceae bacterium
GCATTCCCGTGGAAAACGCGGAGCTGGCCCGGGAGCTGGACGCCTTCGCCGCCGCCCTGCCGAAGCTCACCTGCGAGGGACATACGGCCCAGATCGCCGACATGCTGACCGCCGTCGAAACCGGCGCGCCCCCTTCCGTGGACGGGGCGGACGGGCGGCGCACCATCGCGCTGATCTGCGCGATCTATAAGGCCGGGACGCTGAAACGGACGGTGGATTTCACCATCGGGCCGGAGGATGATTTTTACACCGTCGGCGGAATCCTGCGCAACGTGCCGAGGTTTCACCGGAAAACCGCGTCGCTGGACCGTCTGGAGGGGGACATCACCCTCGGCAGCGACTACAATCATTTCAAGGCCGGCCGTTAGCCCAAAGGAGGATGGACATGACCGCAAGCGGAATGAACTACGCGCCCGCGCCGATGCCCGCGCCCGTCGTCAAGCCCGGCGAGTTTGTTTTTGCCGCCGTCGGGCTGGATCACGGGCACATCTTCGGTATGTGCGAGGGGCTGACCGGCGCGGGCGGCACGCTGAAATGGGTGTTTGACCCCGACGCGAAGAAAATGGACCGTTTTTGCGCCCGATTCCCCGGCGTCCGGCGCGCGCGGGACGAGGCGGAGATTCTGGGCGACCCCGAAACCCGGCTCGTCGCCGGCGCGGCGGTGACCAGCGAGCGCTGCGCGCTGGGATTGCGCGTCATGGAGGCGGGCAAGGACTATTTCACCGACAAGGCCCCGCTGACGACCCTTGAACAGCTGGCCGCCGCGCGCCAAGCCGCGGAACGCACCGGAAAGAAGTATATGGTGTATTACAGCGAGCGCCTGCACGTGGAGACGGCCATCTTCGCGGGCCAGCTGATCGAGCAGGGCGCGATCGGGCGGGTCGTACAGGTCCTCGGCATGGGCCCGCACAGGCTCTCGCCGAACACCCGGCCCGATTGGTTCTTCCAAAAGGAAAAATACGGCGGCATCCTCTGCGACATCGGCAGCCACCAGATCGAGCAGATTTTGTTCTATACCGGCGCGTCCGGCGCGCAGATCGTCCGGAGCCAGATCGCCAACTACAACCACCCCCAATACCCTGAGCTGGATGATTTCGGGGACGCCATGCTGCTTATGGACAACGGCGCGGCGGGCTATTTCCGCGTGGATTGGTTCACGCCGGACGGTCTGCAAATGTGGGGCGACGGCCGCAGCTTTATTTTGGGAACCGAGGGCTTTATCGAGCAGCGAAAGTACATGAATCTGGGGACGGACGGCGGCCCCGGGCATCTGTTTCTGGCCAACGGAAAGGAAGAGACGCACTACAACGTCTCCGGCCAGGTGGGATACCCCTTCTTCGGTCAGCTGATATTGGACTGTCTGCACCGCACCGAAAACGCCATGACGCAGCGGCACGCATTCAAAGCCGCCGAGCTGTGCGTCAAGGCGCAGCTCGCGGCGGTCAGGCTGGCATAGGCTCCAAACAGAAACCAGCGGCGGCCCGTCTTTCCGGCGGACCGCCGCTGTTTGCGTTTTTTTACCGGACCCGCCGCCGCCGCGGGCGAAGCCCCCACATCCCGAGCAGGGAGGCGGCCAGCACAGCCGCCCAGGGGAGAAGGTCCGGATCGCCGCCCGTTTGGGGGTTCGGGTCCTGCGGAGGCTGCGGCAGAGGCGGGAGGCCCTCCGGCGGCGGGTCCGTCTCCGTGCCGCCGTCCACCCGCGGCGAATCGGGGTCTTCCGGTTCTTCCGGCGGATCGGGATCGTCTGGTTCCTCCGGCGGATTGGGATCGTCCGGTTCGCGCGGGGGGTCGGGGTCGTCCGGCGCGGGCGGCGGGTCGGGGTCGTCCGGTTCCTCCGGCGGGTCGGGATCGTCCGGTTCCTCCGGCGGGTCGGGATCGTCCGGCTCCTCCGGCGGATTGGGATCGTCCGGCTCTTCCGGCTCCTCCGGTTCCTCCGGCGGGTCAGGGTCGTCCGGCTTCTTCGGCGGGCCGGGGTCATAGGGTTCCTCCGGCGGTATGCGCGTGTAGGTATTGGTGAAAACGACCGTTACATCCTCGCCCTCCAGGTCCACAACGACCTTAACGACCTTTTTTCCATCCTCGTCCTCGTCCTCCAACACAACCTCGACGCTGCTGCTCGGTTCACCCTTGGCCGTTACGGCGGGGCCGTTGTACCCCGGGATTGGCTCGCCGTCCTGCTCGGTGACGATATAGGTGCCGGGCGGCAATCCTTGAAATACATACCGAAATACATCCTGGTCCTCGTCCTCAATGAACAAGCTGTAGCCGGCATATTGGCGAAGTTGGAGAAGTGGGAGAGGCTCATCCGCCACCTCCTCCCAAACCGAAAACACGATGCCCTGCGGCTTGACGGAGCCGACAATCTTCTTTTCGACGATCAGCGCCGGCTGTTTTGTATAGGTATTGGTCAGCGTGAGGGTTACGTTATCCCCGTCTTCAAGCCAAAGCCCCACTTGATTTACATCGACATCTACCGTTTTGTCGCCGCTGATAGCGGCGGTCAGCTCTACCCCATGGAACCGCTCGTACAGGTCGCCCTCTTCCACCGTTTCGTCCGCGCCGTACTCCGTAACGGTGTAATACCCCGGCGGCAGGTCTTCCAGTTCTATACTGCCGTCCGCATCCTTGATATCATGGCAGCTGGTGGAGAAGGTATCGAAACCGTTGCTCACAGTCATCATAGCATCCGTCCAGCCCTCGATCACAAAGGTGATGTCGCATTCGACTTTATTCAAGTCGATGGTTCCTTCATACTCTTTTACAAGCGTCAGCTTTGCCTTCTCTTCAGGCGAAGGCGATTTGGGCGGGTCACTATGTACGGTCAATCGCCCGTTGTTCATCAGGTAATATTTTTGCACCGTCTCCCCGATTCCTGACTGTTCGCCGTAATATAAGGATGGATCCGTTTGGGTGGGATTACTCGCTTTCTTTTGTCCAAGCATCCATAGCGGCGACTGGTAGTAAGGGTTGTCTATATTGGGATGGAAGAAAGCCATTGTCCAATTGTGTAAATTCTCATCTTCCCATTGATTCGTATAGAAGTACCAGGCGTCCTCTCCCGCGCCGCTCGCCGTCTTGTAAGTATCGTCCACATCCTCAAGATCAAAGCCATCCCGCAGCCCCACCGCGTATACGGCACGGACAGGCGCGGCTTCGTCCAACACCACATGCTCCACTTTGCCGTCTTCGTCATAAACAGGTTTGACGGAGCGCATCGGGATCAGGCTGGGGGGAATATACCATCGCACTTCTTGATCGTCCGTGTTTAATATCCGGTTCCGCGCGTTGAGATCGCATATTAATTCAACTTCGCCCAATGCCTTGATCACTTGAAAAGCCATGTAAATTAAATCGGTCGGCTTATGGGTTACGGGGTCGTCAACCTCGCCCTCAAAGAGATAGAGGTCAACGACGGCGGCACCAGGCTCAGCGGCGTCAAAATAATTGCCCGCAAATTTGCGTTCCTCGTCAATATAGTATTTGATCTTCTTGATCTTCGGTTCTTCGGCATCGGTACAGGACTCCAGCAGCGCGCGGGCAATCGTCTCGTCCTCTTTTATGTGATGACTCACGGCCTCAACCACTGTATCGTCAATTTCAAAACCGCCGTAGTCATAGCGGGTATCCTCATACCACAGCCCTTCAAGCCCCTTAAACTCCATGTATTCGCCCAGCACATCGGAAAAAACGAGATGACCGCCATAATTCGCGTCTTCGTTCTCCCCGATCTCTGTGCTGTAGCTACCCGTCGATGTGATTTTTTTCGCTACGGCCTGGAAAGCGCCGTTCAGGCCGTCGGCGGTGGTCTCGTTGAAAAAAGCGTCGGCGTAATCATAGCTTGTCAGACCGGTTGTATTCTCGATGTCCTCTACCAGTTCACGGGTGCTGGCGCTTCCTCCGGCCAGCGCCGGAAACTCGGTCTTGTTTGTAGTGATAAAGTCGTCCAGCACGTCTTTCATATTGTAGACTTTGCCCCGAAAAGCCCGGCTGTTATTCTGCGCGTTCTGGCCGGGGTCAAGCGCCGCCTGCGCGTTGGGGCTGTCGTCCACGCCCAGCCCGATGGTATAAAAGCCCACCGATCGGGCGGTGTCCTCCGCGCCGTAGTAATAGTCATGCACCTTTTGCTTCATATAGGCCGCGGTCAGGACGGTCAGGATGTCGATGCCCATATCGGAATTGTTGGCATTACCCCAGTCCGAGTTGTCATTGTTGGGAGTCTTTTTTTCAAACGTGTAATCCGTCCACGCCAAGGTCGCGCCGCCGTCGGTCATCAGCACGATATTGGGCTTGTGGATAACGGTGACGCCATCTTCCGTGTAAGTAGTCTGGGTATTTTCCAATAAAACCTGCGCGCCCTCATAGATGCCCCTCTGCGTGGGCGTTCCGCCGTAAACCCGGATCCGGCGGCTTTCCGGGGCAGACAGCGCAATGCTGTCGTTCACCCGTATGTAAGCCGCGCTTTCCATATAAAAATACTGGCCGTCATGCGCATCGCCTGAGCTGGCATCATAACGTCCAAGCGGTAAAATCCGGACGCTTCTGGAGCTGCCGGCCTGCGCGGGGTCGCCGCCGTAGGCCACGACGGCAATTCTGTTTTGCAGGTTGGCGTCCATCAGTGTCCGGATGGCGGCGTTTAAGGCCTCTACCATGGCCGCCGCGCGGGATTGCCCGTTTTCGAGCTTTTCCATATACATGCTGGCCGACACGTCGATGATGAACACGGTATCGGCCGGCTCCACAAGGACGTCGGTGGAAGTGGAAAAGGACTGGCTCAGCGCCGAAAGGGTGATCAAAAATTCGTCTTCCGCCGAGGCCAAGCTGACGGTCTTGTCCGTCCACAGCCGCCCGTTCTCCCCTATTATATCGGAGAAGGCGTCCGCGGCGTTCGAGGTGTCCGGGTCGGCCAGCTTGCCGGTAATCGCCGGACCCCCGCCCAACCCGTCGGCATAGACCGTAAACGAAGCCGGAGAGATCAGGGCCGTGCTGATAAAGGCGGCGGCCAGCAGCACACTGAGGATATGTCTGAAGGATGGCGTTTTTTTCCTGCGGCTCATCGGGTCGTCCCCCCTGTCGCGGTTTCCGTAATTTTTCCGTACCACGGAACCTTTTCTCCAATAGTACCCGATAAATCCCATCCCGTCAAGGGCGCGGCGCAAATTCCCCCGGGGCAAGAGCCTTTACTCCGCCCTGATATCCCGTCCGTAGGGCGCGATGCCCACATCGCGCCGTGGTTTGCCCCGCCGCACACCGCCGTAGGGGACGCAGACCTCGGCGTCCCGCAGGTGATCCGCAAACTTCGGACAAACGGGAAACGCTCAGAAATCCTGCGGGACGCGGAGGACCGCGTCCCGCAAAATGTCCCCAACGCACCCGGCGCGGGAAACGGCGGACGCACACAGTGCGTCCCTACAGGGCATGGGGGGAATCCCGGAAAGCCTTGTAGGGGCGAGCGTCCCGGTCGCCCGCGGACGCCATATATGGCGTCCCTACGCATACATCATGTTTTAGATTTTACATTGTACGACACAGATGTCATGTTAGGGCAGTTCCCTGTGAAGACAGCAAAGAAAGTGCAAGGGTATGGCCGGGAAGAACAAAAAAGACAAAAAGAGAGAAAACCCAAAGTCGAGGCCAGGACAGCTAAGAAAGGACCCTTACGGTAAACAGCCGTGTCTCGCACAGACAAAACCCCCGTATTTCCCGCGAGAGGGGCTGGGGGACTGCCAAGTCCCCCAGTGGGGGGGTTCCGGGGGAGACCTCCCCCGGAAATGCCTGAAGACTACCCAAACCAACAGCCGCACGGGCAAACGGTGAAAGCCTTCCCCCGAAGTTTGCGGATAACCTGCGGGACGCGGAGGGCCGCGTCCCCTACGGCGTGTGCGGCAGGGTAAACGCGGACGGAGTCAGAGCAGAAGTAAGCGCATGAGGACGCAATTCACTTGCGCCCCCGGTGCTTGGCATGATATAATGAGCGTCGCGGAGACGAAGAGCGCGTAACCCCAAATCCAATGTGAACAGGTGAAGGTATGCCGAAAAAACAAGACTACACCAATGAATCCATATCCGCCTTAAAGGGCGCCGACCGGGTGCGCAAGCGGCCCGGCGTGATCTTCGGCTCGGACGGGCTGGAGGGCTGTCAGCACGCCTTTTTTGAAATCCTCTCCAACTCCATTGACGAGGCGCGCGAGGGCCACGGCAAAACCATCCGCGTGCGCGTCTTCCCCGACGACTCCATCGAGGTCGAGGACTTCGGGCGCGGCTGCCCCGTGGACTGGAACGAAAACGAACAGCGCTACAACTGGGAGCTGGTCTTCTGCGAGCTGTACGCCGGCGGCAAGTACCACATCGGGGATGAAAATTACGAGTTTTCCCTCGGCCTGAACGGCCTGGGCTCCTGCGCCACGCAGTACAGCTCCGCGTATATGGACGTTCAGGTGCGCCGCGACGGCTTTTTGTACACCCTCCGCTTTGAGCGCGGCGACATCGTGGGCGAGATGCGCAAGGAACCGTACAGCGGCCGCAAGACCGGCTCACTGCACCGCTGGAAGCCGGACCTGGAGGTCTTCACCGACATCGCCATCCCCTCCGAATACTATTTTGACGTCCTGCGCCGTCAGGCCGTGGTCAACCCCGGCGTGGTGTTCCAGCTGGACTATAAGGGCGAGAAGCGCGAGTATCTTTATGAAAACGGCTTGCCGGACTACCTGCGCGAGGTCGTCGCCGAGCAGTCCGGCCTGCTGGCCGCCGGCGCGGAGGACGGCGAAGAAGAGCCCGATTCCGGCGAGGGGGCCAAGCCCTTCCTGACCCGCCCCGTGCTGTGGCAGACCGAGCGGCGGGGCCGGGACCGCGAGGACAAGGACGAGTATAAGGTGCGCCTGTCCGCCGCGTTCTGTTTTTCCCAGACGGCGGCCCTGCAGGAGCATTACCATAACTCGTCGTTTTTAGAGCACGGCGGCTCGCCCGTCGCGGCAACCAAGAGCGCGTTTGTCTCCGCCATCGACGCCTGGCTGAAGGCCAACAACAAGTACAACAAGGGCGAGAGCAAGCCCTCGTGGCAGGACATCAGCGACTGTCTGGTGCTGGTCAGTAGCAATTTCTCCACGCAGACCAGCTATGAAAACCAGACCAAAAAAGCCATCACCAATAAGTTTGTCGCCGAGGCCATGACGGAGTTTCTCAAATCGCGCCTCGAGGTGTACTTCATCGAGAACAAGGAGGACGCCGAGCGCATCGCGGCGCAGGTGCTGGTCAACAAGCGCAGCCGCGAGATGGCGGAAAAAACGCGCCTCGGCCTGAAAAAGAAAATGTCCGGGGGCCTGGACATCGCCACGCGCGTGCAAAAATTCCACGACTGCCGCACGCGGGACCTCGAGCGCCGCGAGCTGTACATCGTGGAGGGGGACTCGGCGATGGGCGCGTGCATTCAGGCCCGCGACAGTGATTTTCAGGCCATTATCCCCGTGCGCGGCAAAATCCTGAACTGCCTGAAAAGCGAATACGCCAAGATATTCAAAAACGAAATCATCACGGACTTGATTAAAGTTTTAGGATGCGGCGCGGAGGTCAAAAGCAAGGCGGCCGGGGGCGTGTCCTCCTTTGACCTGGGCAGCCTGCGCTGGAAGCGCGTGATCATCTGCACCGACGCCGACGTGGACGGCTTCCATATCCGCACGATGATTCTGGCGATGCTGTACCGCCTGACGCCGCAATTGATCGAGGAGGGCTTTGTCTATATCGCGGAAAGCCCGCTGTTTGAGCTGACGTATAGGGATAAGACGGCCTTCGCCTACACGGACGCGGAAAAAGAGCGCGTCCTGGAGGAGTGGGGCCGCCCCAAGGGCGCGCGCGTGAGCCGGTCGAAGGGCCTGGGCGAGAACGAGCCGGACATGATGTGGATGACCACCATGAACCCCGCCAGCCGCCGGCTGCTGCAGGTCGTCCCCGAGGAGGCCGCCCGGACCGCCGCCGTGTTTGACCTGCTGCTGGGCGACAATTTGCAGGGCCGCAAGGATTTCATCACGGACCACGGGGCCGAGTACCTGGAGCTGGCGGACATCAGCTAACGCCGCCGCAAAGCGGAGCGGGAGACCGTGCCCGCGTTCAGGCGTCAATCCTCGACAACTCTTCTGTAATCAGGCAAACCGCAAGGGTAAAGGCGCTGATTCGTCTTTGGGTTAGCGTGTGCTGAGGCGTGCCCGCTTTCAATTTTTCCAGGGCTTTCTCACATTTGCTTATGGTGGAGGAAATGGATTTCAGAGCTTCCTCCAAGTCCGCTTTC
>WRLJ01000065.1 GCA_009777685.1 Oscillospiraceae bacterium
GGGCATTTCCGGGGGAGGTCTCCCCCGGAGCCCCCCACTGGGGGCGTGCCGCCCCCAGCCCCCCTGCCGGTCATACGGGGGTTTTGCTTGTGCAAGACACTACTGTTTACCGTAAGGGTCTTTTCCTAGCTGTCCTGGCCTCGACTTCTAGGTTTCTCTCTTTTTGTCTTGTTCGCACGTCCCGGCCATACCCTTGCACTTTCTTTGCTTTCTCCACAGGGAACTGCCCTAACATGGCGTATGTGTACTGCAATGTAAAATCTAAAACATGACGTATGTGTAGGGACGCCATATATGGCGTCCGCGGGCGACCGGGACGGTCGCCCGTGTTTACCCATGCACCCCTCGCCCCCAACCGCACAAACCGTAGGGCGCGACGACCCCGGCGCGACGTGGATTTTCCGTGCGCCCGTGCATTCAACCATACCCGTAATCATCCATCCATCGGCAACCACGGGCGGCAGATTGCCGCCCCTACGGGGTTTTTCGGGGTTTCCCCATGCCCTGTAGGGACGCACTGTATGCGTCCGCCGTTTCCCAAAACGTCCGCCGTTTCCCGTGCCGGGTGCGTTGGGGACGTTTTGCGGGACGCCGAGGTCTGCGTCCCCTACGGCCTGTGCGGTGAGGCAAACGCGGCGCGCCGGGGTCGTCGCGCCCTACGGTGTGTGCGTCCGGGGAAATTCGGTTCTCAATTTTCTTGCAAACTTCGACATCCCATGATATGCTATTGCCCGTGAGGTGAACGGCCCTATGGACGGCGAACTCAAAGAGACGCAAGCGGCGCGGGAGGAGCATGGCTCCCGCTTTCAAAACGACTTGACGCAGGGCGGCGTTACGCGCCAGCTGCTGCGCTTTTCCATGCCCTTTTTCTTCTCCACCCTGATTCAGCAAATGTACAGCATGTCCGACCTGCTGATTGTCAGCCACTTTGCCGAGGAATCCTCCGTGGTCGGCGTCAGCAACGGAATGCAGCTGACCTTCCTGGCCACGGCAATCGCCATCGGCCTGTCCGTGGGCGGCACAATCCTGGTCGGGCAGTATTACGGCGCCAAGCGCATGGAGGACGTAAAGAAAACCGTCTCCACGATGATGACCATGCTGGTGATCGTGTCCGTGGTGATGACGGTTTTGTTCCTCGTCTTCGGCGGCGCGCTGCTGCACATCCTGCGCGTGCCGGAGCAAAGCATCGGCGAGGCGCGGGCCTATTTGAACATCTGCGTGAGCGGCCTGCTGTTTATCTTTATGTACAACGCCATTTCCGGCGTCCTGCGCGGGATGGGCGACTCCAAGCGCCCGCTGTATTTCATCGCGGTGACGTGCGTGGCCAATATTGTCCTGGACCTCGTGCTGATCGCGGGCTTCGGCATGGGCGCGGCAGGCGCGGCCATCGCCACGATCATCTGCCAGGCGGGCAGCGTGGCCTTCTCCGCGATTTATCTGGCGCGCAAGGGGTTTTTGTTCGACTTCCGCCCCAAGAGCTTTGTCATTGACCGCGCCAAGCTGAAGCTGATCTTCAAGCTCGGCATTCCGGCCTGCCTGCAGCAGGTGGTGGTCAACTTCTCGTTCCTGCTGATGACCGCTCTGGTCAACGACTACGGCACCTCGGTCAGCGCGGCGGCGGGACTGGCCGGCCGCTTCAACGGCTTTGCGATTATGCCGTCGCTGGCGTTCGGCAACTCGGTCGCCATGATGTGCGCGCAGAATCTGGGGGCCGGCAACCCCGGGCGCGCGCTGCGCACCATGCGCGTCGGCATGGGGCTGTCGATGGCGGTGACGGTGTTCGTCTTTGCCACCGCGCAGTTCTTCCCCGCGCAGATCATGGGCTTCCTCTCCCCCGAGGCGGCCGTCGTCAAGGCGGGGGTCATCTATATGCGGGCGTTTAGCTGGGACTATTTGGTCGTCCCGTTCGTATTCTGCCTGTTCGGCCTGATCAACGGCGCGGGGCACTCCACGTTCACGATGCTCACCACGTTCATCACCTCCATCGGCCTGCGCGTCCCGCTGGCGATTTTGCTGAGCCGCCCATACGGGCTGAACCTGGGCCTGAGCGGAGTCGGTCTGGCCGCGCCGCTGGCCTCCGTGGGAGCGCTGGTGTGTTATACGATCTATCTGATCGGCGGGAAATGGCGCAACGTCGTCATCCACCGCCCGGAGACGCAGTCTGATTTGACCGGCTGAGCGCTGTCTGTAAATTAAACACTGTTCAAATATAAAGGAGGCCGCATGATGTCCCGTATCCTCGTCACCGGCGGGGCCGGTTATATCGGCTCACACACCGTTTGCGCGCTGATCGGCGGCGGCGCGGAGGTCGCCATCGTCGACAACCTGGAAACCGGCCACGAATGGGCGCTGCATCCCGAAGCCCGCTTTTACCGGGGCGATATCCGGGACGCCGCGTTTCTGGACGGCGTTCTGTCCGAAGAGCGGGCCGGCGCCGTGGTCCATTTCGCGGCCAACTCTCTCGTCGCGGAGAGCATGGAAAACCCGCTGAAATACTACCATAACAACGTGGAAGGCACACGCTCCCTGCTGGGCGCGATGGTGCGGCACGGCGTTGAGAGCCTCGTATTTTCCTCCACCGCCGCCGTGTACGGCGAGCCGGAGCGCGTTCCGATTTTGGAGAGCGACCGGACCGGACCGTCCAACCCCTACGGCGAGACCAAGCTGGCTATGGAGCGCATGATCGCGTGGGCCGCCCGCGCGCACGGGCTGCGGTACGCCTCTCTGCGGTATTTCAACGCCGCCGGGGCGCATCCGGACGGGCATATCGGCGAGGCGCACACGCCGGAGACGCACCTGATCCCGCTCGCGCTGCAGGCGGCGGCGGGCCGGCGCGAAGCCCTGCAAATCTACGGCACGGACTATGACACCCGCGACGGGACCTGTATCCGCGACTATCTTCACATCACCGATCTGGCGCAGGCGCATCTGCTGGCCCTGGAGTATCTGCTGGGCGGCGGCGAAAGCGACGTATTCAATCTCGGCAACGGCGTGGGCTTTACGGTACGTGAGGTCATCACCGCCGCGGAGAAAGCCGCGGGCAGGCCGATTCCCGCCGTACCCGCGCCCCGCCGCCCGGGCGACCCCGAGAGGCTTGTGGCGTCCGGCGAAAAGGCACGGCGCGTGCTGGGCTGGGAACCCCGGCAGGATCTGGAGGCCATGTGCGCGGATGCGTGGCGGTTTGAGCAGACGGGCAGACGGTAACCTTCCGGACTCTGTACCCTGTGTACACGCCGGGGCGGCAAACCGCGCGGGAGCTACCGCCGGCCGGCTTCCAGCAGGGCTGAAACCCGTTTTTCAGCATTCTCAAAGTTACTGTCGATAAACAGCAGGTCGTGTATCTCTTCCAGCGCCGCGGCGGTTTCTGTCTTCCAGGGCTTGCTTTTCAGCCGGTCAAGAGCGGCGTACGCCGCCGCGTCGTCGTAGTCCTCACAGGCTTTTCGGATGATCAGAAGCTGCTCCGACAAATACGCCGTATCTTCTTCCGCGGCCTCCGCCTCAGACGGGGAGGCCGCTTCGGCTGTCTTCAAACGCTGAATCAAGGCTTCCAGAGAACCCGCAAAGCCGTCGTGACGCGCGGAGATAAACGCCGTATCGCCCGTCCGTCCCGCGTTCTCCAGCGCCGCCGCCGCCTGAGACAGCGCGTCCTGGCCGATGTTGGCCAGCGCGGACTTCATGGCGTGTACGGTGGTCGTGTATAATTTCAGATTGCCGCCGGCCAGGGACCGTCCCAAGGTAATGACGGCCTCCTCCGCGTCGAGCCGGAACAGCTTGAGCAGCTTTGGGTTGGCTTCGGAGGGCAGGCTGTGCGGCTCCTCGTTTACCGTCAGCTTATACTTGGCCGCCTCCTCGGGGTGCTGGTCCCGGACGTATTGATTCAGCACGGCGTTTAAGTACCGGATGTCAATGGGCTTGGGGATAAAGTCGTCAAAGCCGTTTTGCTTGAACATCACATCGTTGCCGAGCAGGGCGTTGGCCGTCAGCGCGACGATGATGCCCTGATAGCCCAGCTTGCGCAGCTTCCGCGTGGTCTCGATCCCATCCATCTGCGGCATCATGTGGTCCATAAAGATGATGTCATAGAGATGGCCCGCGTTGATTTTCTCAATCACCTCATGCCCGCTCAGGGCGGTTTCGATTTGCAGTCCATAGGGAAGCATCAGCCCTTCCGCGACAAAGAGGTTGGAGCGGACGTCGTCGACGACCAGAACCTTCCCGTACGGCATGGGGTAATGAATGATCTGGATATTCTGAAAGCGCTTGCCCCCGGAAAAGGTGAAATTGCGGATTTGATCGGACAGCTCCTTGCCGATGGTCTCGCCGCTCACCGGTTCCTGCCGGACCGTCACGGTAAACGTGCTGCCCGCGCCGTATTCGCTCTCGGCCTCAATCGTGCCGCCCATCATCTCAACAAGGGTTTTGGTGATGCTGAGACCCAGGCCCGTGCCCTCAATGTAACGGGTCGTCGAGGCCTGAAAGCGCATAAACTCCGTGAACAATTTGGGCATATCCTCCGGTTTGATGCCTTGCCCCGTATCCTCCACGACAAAGCGCAGCATGAAACGATCCTCCTGCCGGAAGCGGCTGACCGACAGCTTCACACTGCCCTGGTCGGTATACTTGATGGCGTTGGAGAGCAGATTGGTCAGAATTTCTTTCAAGCGCAGCTCATCGCCGCGCACCCATAACGGCAGATTTTCGTCGATGTCGAGAAACAGCTCGATCGGTTTGGAGCCGATCCGAATGATGTTCAGCGTCACCGCGTCATGAATCAGGCTCGGCAGGCTGTACTCAATGGGATTGAGCTCCATTTTCCCGGTCTCAATTTTCGACATGTCGAGAATGTCATTGATAATCGCCAGCAGATTGTTGCCGGCGTCGTAGATATGATCCCAAGCCCGCGCGTGTTCCTGATGCAGGCCGTTTTTTTGGAGCTGGATTTGCGAGATGCCGACAATCACGTTCAGCGGTGTGCGGATTTCGTGGCTCATTCTGGCGAGAAATTCCGACTTCGCGCGGTTGGCCAGCTTGACGGCCTCCAGCTGCTTGACTTCGACAAACATTTTTTCCGTCCGCGCGGCCATCTCCGTTAAGCTGTGTTCCAGCAGCGCCATTTCGTTGCTTCCCTGTGTCCGGGCCTTGCCCTCCGGCGGGCTGAAAAACAAATCCGGAAGCGTCTCGCCGGGGCGGTACGCGGATACCCCGTTGACCAGATGGCGAACGGGGGAAATCACGAGCCTCCGCACCGCGTAAAAGCCCGCCGCGGCAAAGGCCAGGGAGGTCAGCAGAATGATCGCGCCCAGCAAAACGAACACAAACACGCGCTCCGCCAGGATTTGGTCAATGGCAATCGAGACATTGGCGTAGGCCGCCGTGCTGCCGTCCTTGCGGTAAATCGGCTCGACCGCCGTAAACAGCCGGCCCCATTCCGTATCGACGATAAACGGCTCCACCCGCTCCTCCCGGCTGAAGGCTTCTACCAAATCATCATACTGTTCGCCTTCCAACACGATGAGATACCCTAAATCCACCTCCACGTCCTCTTCCACCGCGTCAAAAACGATGACCTCATCCCGTCCGGTCACCCTCGAAATATAAATATAGGTAACGCCGCTTTCCCGCAGCTGAACCGTCAGGCGCTCTAAAATCCGGTGATATTCCTCATCCTTTTCCAGGGTCAGAAGATACCGGTCCACCGCTTCGCCCTCTATCATAGACGCCGCGATTTTGGACAGCAGCACCGCTTTGCTCGTGTATTCGGAATCAATGCGCCCCTGATAAATAATGGACAGGAAAATCATCATAACAATGCCGATGAACAGAGACAGGCCGGCTAAAATCATCATCAAGCGAAAGCTCAATGATTTTTTCCAGGACAACCGGCCATTTTGATCCGGGGCTTGAACCTGATTTTCCATCGATTACTCCTCCTTCATCAGGGTTAGAATCCGCGCCTCCACACTCTCAAAGTTACTGTCGATAAACAGCAGATCGTGTATCTCTTCTAACACGGCGGCGGTTTCTGCCTTCCAGGGTTTTTCCTTCAATCGGTCAAGGGCGGCGTACACCGCCGCGTCGTCGTAATCCTCACAGGCCTTCCGGATGATCAGAAGCTGCTCCGACAGGTACGCCGTATCCTCCTCCGCGGGCTCCGCGTCGGGCGGAGCGGCCGGCTCAGCGGTTTCCAAACGGCGGATCAAGGCTTCCAGAGAGGTCACAAAATGGTCGTGATGCGCGGAGATAAACGCCGTATCCCCCGTCCGTCCCGCGTTCTCCAGCGCCGCCGCCACCTGAGACAGCTCATTCTGACCGATGTTGGCCAGCGCGGACTTCATGGCGTGCACCTTGGTCGTGTACAGCTTCATGTCGCCGCCGGTCATGGACTGACCCAACGCGGCAAGGGCCTCCTCCGCGTCGATGCGGAATAATTTCAGCAGCTTTTGATTCAGCGCGGACGGCTGGCTGTTCCGCCGGCCTTCCTTGACCGTCAGCTTATGCTTGGCCGCTTCCTCGGGATACCGGTCCCGGATATACTGATTCAGCACGGCGTTTAAGTAGCGGATGTCAATGGGCTTGGGGATAAAGTCGTCAAAGCCGTTTTGCTTGAACATCACATCGTTGCCGAGCAGGGCGTTGGCCGTCAGCGCGATGATGGTGCCTTTATAGCCCGATTCGCGCAGTTTCCGCGTGGTCTCTATCCCGTCCATCTGCGGCATCATGTGGTCCATAAAGATGATGTCGTAGGTATGGCCTACAAAGATTTTCTTGATGGCCTCGTACCCGCTCAGCGCGGTTTCGATTTGCAGCTCATAGGGCAGCAGCAGGCCTTCCGCGACAAACAGATTCGACCGGACGTCGTCGACGACCAGGACCTTCCCGTACGGCATGGGATAGTGAATGATCTGGATATTCTGAAAACGCCGGTCTCCCTTGAAGGTAAAATTGCGGAACCGCTCAGAAAGCTCTTTCCCGATGATCTCGCCGCTGACCAGTTCCTGTTCGACCGTTACGGTAAACTTACTGCCCGCGCCGTACTCGCTTTCGGCCTCAATCGTGCCGCCCATCAGCTCAACAAAGTTTTTGGCGATGCTGAGTCCAAGTCCCGTACCCTCGATATAATGATTCGTGGAGGCGTCAAAACGCATAAACTCCGTGAACAATTTGGGCATATCCTCCGTTTTGATGCCGTGCCCCGTATCCTCCACGGTGAACCGCAGCGTCACTCCCCCGTCTTGCGGAACATGGCTCACCGATATTTTCACGCTGCCCTCGTCGGTGTATTTTATGGCGTTGGAGAGCAGATTGGTCAGAATTTCTTTCAGCCGCAGCTCATCGCCGCGCACCTTCAGCGGCAGATTTTCGTTGATGTCAAGCGACAGCTCAATCGGCTTTGACCCGATCCGCATGACATTCAGCGTCACCACGTCGTTGATGAGGCCCGGCAAGTTGTACTCAATGGGGCTCAGTTCCATTTTCCCCGTTTCAATTTTCGACATATCCAGAATATCGTTGATGATCGCCAGCAGCGTGTTGCCGGCGTCGTAGATATATTCAAAGGCCTTTGAGTAATCCTCATGCATTCCTGATTTCTGGAGCTGCATTTGCGATATGCCGACGATCGTATTCATGGGCGTCCGGATTTCATGGCTCATTCTGGCGAGAAAGATGCTTTTCGCCTTGGACGCCTCCGTCGCTTTTTCCACCGCGCTCTTATACAGGTTTCTTGTCTGCACATTTTTGACAAACAAAACACTCATGACGGCCAGCATCAGCAGCAGAACCGCGGCGGCAACGGACAGATAGCGGGAGCGCACCCTCGCCACCCGCGCGGAATAATCATACACGCGGCTTTTCCAGTGGTTTTCGATTTTGCCGGTGTTGATATGGCTTTGAGCCTTGCTGATAATCGAGCGCAGCAGATGCTGGTCCTTGTTAAAGCCGAAGGAGGATTCCTCCGGGGGCGAGTGGAATACGATGTTGGCTTTATAATCGGGATTTTCGCGGTAATTGATTTGGAAGGAAAGGATCGACTCCGACGCCAGCACCAGGTCCACTTCCCCGCTCTCCAGCGCGTCGAAAACGTCATAATGCGACACATGGGGGTATTGGTTGGGATGCCCCGGAAACCATTCGTTGAGCAAATCCTCATAGGCGGTCCCCGCGACGACGCCTGTCTTGGTCCGTATGACCTGGTTGGTCTCCAGGTTCGGATAGTCCATTCTGGAAATCAGCGCGTACCGGGCGGTCGCGTAAGGCTCGTCGGCCCAG
>WRLJ01000066.1 GCA_009777685.1 Oscillospiraceae bacterium
GGAGGACGGCGGGAGCTTGCCCGATCTGGAGGCGGCGCGCGCCCGTCTGGGCGACATCCGCGGCTTTGCGGGGCAGCTGACGGACATCATGAACGACGTTCTGATGATGACCCACCTGTCCTCCGACGATGTAGACCTCCGCCCGTGCGTATTCGATCTGGAGGACCTGCTCCGCCGCGTCGGCGAGACGGCCTCGGTCTGGGCGCTGGAAAAACGGCAGAACTTCCGCGTCGTCTTTGAAAACGATTTCCCGCCGGCCTTTCTGGGCGACGAGGGGTACATCGAGCGCGTCCTGCGCAACCTGCTCTCCAACGCCTCCAACTTTACGCCGGAGGGCGGCGCGCTGACCCTGCGCGTCTCCCTGCACCCGCGGCCGGACGATACGGCCGACGCGGTGTTCTCCGTCGAGGATACGGGCATCGGCATCGCCGAGGAAAAAAAGGAGACGCTCTTCCACACCTTTGAGCGGCTGGACAGCGAAATCGCGCGCAAATACGGCGGCACCGGCCTCGGCCTGTCCATCAGCAAGCGTCTGGTCAGCCTGATGGGCGGCGAAATGGGCTTTGAAAGCGAGCTGGGACACGGCAGCCGGTTTTTCTTCCGTCTCCCGCTGAAGACCGTGCCCGCCGACACCCCGGCCGCGCGCCCGCTGCTGACGGCCGGAGGCCTTGCGCCGAATCTTCTGTTTGTGGACGAAAGCGCGGACAACTGCCGCCACCTGGAGGCCGCGGCGCGGCGCCTGGGCTGCACGTCCGCCAGCGCGACCGACTGCGCCTCCGCCCTGCGCGCCATTCAGGCCGCTGTGCTGAGCGGCGCCCCGTTCGACGCGGTGTTCGCCGACGTCTCCGTGCCGCCTCTGGACGGCGCGGGAACCGCCGCGCACATCCGCGAGCGTTTTGAAAACCAGCCCATTGTGATGATGGGGTATCCCGGCCAACGCTCCGCCGCGGAGCCGGAGGCCGCGTTTCTGCCCAAGCCGGTCTTCCGCCCCGCTCTGGCGGCCTGTCTGCGCGAGACGCTGAGGAACGCGCCGGACGCCGGTCCCCGCCCCATCACGCGCCGCAGCGCGGAGTTTGCGGGGAAAACCATTCTGGCCGCCGAGGACCTGGACATCAGCCGCGATATCCTGGCCGGCCTTCTGGCGCACACGGAGGTCCAAATCATTTTTGCCGAGAACGGCAGGGACGCGCTGGATGCCTTCCGCGCCGAACCGGAGCGGTTCGGCATGATCCTGATGGACATTCACATGCCGAAAATGGACGGGCTGGAGGCCTCGCGCCGCATCCGCGCGCTGGATACGCCGCGCGCCGCGTCCGTTCCCATCATCGCCGTTACCGCCGACACCTTCCCCGAAGACATAGAAAAGAACGCGGCTTTCGGGATCACGGGCCATCTCGCCAAGCCGATAGACGAGACGGCCCTGCTGGAAATTATGCGCAACTATCTTTGTAATACGGAACCGAAAACGACTTAAAGAGGAGGATTCACCATGAGTGACACCGCGCGGGACCTGATCCTGGTTGTGGATGATGTGGACATCAACCGCGACCTGCTGGAGTCGATCCTGACGGATACCTATGCCGTCGTGCAGGCGGCCAGCGGAACGGAGGCCATTGACATGATGTTCAGCGGCAGCGTCAAGCCCACGCTGGTCCTGCTGGACGTCCAGATGCCGGATATCGACGGGCTGACCGTTCTGCAAATGATGAAGGATTTCCCGCTGACCGAGCGTGTCCCCGTTATCTTCATCACCGCCACGGAGGAAGCCGAAACGCGCGGGCTGGAGCTGGGCGCGGTGGACTTTGTCACCAAGCCCTTCAACCGCCAGGTCGTCATGCTCCGCATCGCCAACCAGCTGACCATCCGGAAATACCAGACCCAGCTGGAGGAATTGGTGTCCGCCAAGGTCGCCGAGCTTCTCCACTCCAAGGACCGGATGCTGGAGAACATGGCCAACATCATCGAATACCGCGATCTGGAGAGCGGCCAGCATGTCAAGCGCACCATCGGCATGACGCGCATCCTTGTCGATCACCTGCGCGCCAATCCCCAGTTTGAACGCAACATTTCGTACGCGGACCGCGACATCATCATCAAGTCCGTTCCGCTGCACGATATCGGCAAGATCGCCATCCCCGACGTCGTTCTTCTGAAGCCCGCGCGGCTTACGCCGGAGGAGTTTGAGATCATCAAGACCCACGCCGCCATCGGCAGCACGATCATCGATTCCATCATGGGCGACGAGGACCCGATGTTCTATCAGCATTGCCGCGATATCTGCCGCCACCACCACGAGCGCTGGGACGGCAAGGGCTATCCCGACGGTCTGGCGGGAGAAGACATCCCCCTGAGCGCGCGCATCCTGGCCGTGGTCGACGTCTATGACGCGCTGGTCAGCCCGCGGGTCTACAAGGATCCGCTCTCCCACGAGAAAGCCGTCCATATCATCACCGACGGCTCGGGGACCCAGTTTGACCCGAAGATCATCCAGGCGTTCCTTGAGGTTCAGGAGGACTTCAAGAATTTCGACCGCGACCATGTGTAACGACGGCTGAAGCCGCTTCCCCGATCCGGCGGAGCGGCGTTCAAGCCAAGAAAGAAGGAGCTGCCATGATGTGCGGGCCATTATCCGCCCCGACGGCGCATTTCACAAAACTTCTGGAGGACCAGCTGGCGCGCGCGCGCCGCATGGCGCAAGACGACGGCTTGATCGACTACGGCGCGCTGGACAGGCTGATCATCGGCGTATGCGGCGGCGACGGCATCGGCCCGGCCATCACCGCCCAGTCCGAGCGCGTGCTGAAGCTCTTGCTGCGGGACGAGGCCGCCGCCGGAAGGGTGGAGTTCCGCGTCATCGACTCGCTGACCATCGAGCGGCGCGCCGCCGCCAACCGCGCCATTCCCGAGGACACGCTGGAGGAGCTGAAGGCTTGCCACGTCATCCTGAAGGGCCCCACCACCACGCCGCGCGCGGGCGACCCGTGGCCCAATATTGAAAGCGCCAATGTCGCCATGCGCAAGGAGCTGGACCTGTTTGCCAACGTGCGGCCCGTCAAGGTGCCCGATCAGGGCATCGACTGGGTCTTCTTCCGCGAGAACACCGAGGGCGCGTACGCCGCGGGAAGCCTGGGGCTGGAAGTTGAGGACGTGGCCGTTGATTTTACCGTCGTCACCACCGCCGGCTGCCGCCGCCTCATCCGCGCGGCCTTTGAGCACGCGAAGAAAACCGGGCGCGACCGCGTCTCCATCGTCACCAAGGCCAACGTCATCAAGACGACGGACGGCAAGTTCCTCTCCATCGCCCGGGAGATCGCCAAGGACTATCCCGGCATCACGATGGACGACTGGTATGTGGACATCGTGGCCGCCAAGCTCGTCGATCCCAAGCGCCGCCGCGATTTTCAGGTGCTGGCGCTCCCCAATCTGTACGGCGACATCATCACCGACGAGGCCGCCGAGTTCCAGGGCGGCGTCGGGACCGCCGGCAGCGCGAACATCGGCGCGCGCTACGCCATGTTCGAGGCCATCCACGGCTCCGCGCCGCGCATGGTCGAGGAGGGCCGGGACATCTACGCCGACCCCTGCTCGATGCTCCGCGCCTCCGTGATGCTGCTGGAGCATATCGGGCGCGCCGCGCGGGCCCGAGACCTGGAGCGCGCGCTGGACGTATGTATGTTTGAGGAAAAGCGCCTGCGAATCACAGGCCGCGATACCGGCTGTACGGGCGCGGAGTTCGCGGACTATGTGTGCAGTAAGCTGACAACAGTGTAATCTCCGCCTGCTAAGGAGGGCCGGACCCATGCTGAAACGCGTGACCGCCATCGCGCTGTGCGCCGCCCTGCTGGCGTGCGCGCCGGGGCTTGCCATGCCCGGCACGGCCTCCGACCCCGCGGTGACGCGGGGGTATATCGACCAGGATTTTCTGCCGCCGCTGGAGCGGTACGCCGGCGACCGGCTCGACGCCGCTCTGGCGCAGACCGGCGCGGAGGCGCAGGAGCTGCTGAACCGCCTGAGAGACCTGACCGCCGGCCTGAAAGACGAAAACGCCGCGCGCAATGTCAGCCAGCGGCTGACCTTCCGCGCCGACACCTACCAGCCGCTCCGGCTGGAGGCCGGCTATGCCCTGGCGGGCGGCGACGGCACGCAGTTCATCGTCCGCTCCGGCTGGGTGCAGGCGGGCGCGGAAATGAGCAACTTCACCGACGGCACGGTCCTGCCCTACAGCGCCGACGCCCCTCACGGCAAAACGCTCGGCTGTATCGGCAGCGGCGTTCTGGTCGCCCATAATCCATCCGAGGTGCTGGTCAAGGGCTATTACCGCATCCTCCTGCCGCCCGAAACGCGCGCGGAGAGCCGCGCCGAAGCCCTGCGGGCGATGGGGCTGGTCGCCGGAACCGGCAGCGGGTTTGCGCCAGAGCGCCTGATGACCCGCTCGGAGGGCGTGATTTTGATGCTCAACCTGTTCGGTGAACAGGCGCGGGCCGCCGCCCACGCCAGCCCCTCCCCCTTCTCCGACGTGAACGGGACCTGGGCCGAGCGCGGCATCGCCTACGCCCACAGCCGCGGCTATGTCAGCGGCGCGTCGCCCACCGCGTTTCTGCCCAACAACCTGTTCAGCGCCGATATGTTCTTCACGCTGATTCTGACCGCGCTGGGCTATGAAGGCCCGCGGGATTTCCAGTGGAACAACGCCCTGGACTTCGCCGCCCAAATCGGGGTCGTCCCGCGGGATTTCGTCGCCCCGGCGCGTGACCACTGGAACCGGGACCGCATGTTCTACGCCGCGTACCACATTCTCGGCGCCAGGTATAAAGACACGAACGTCACCGTGCTGGACCGTCTGATCGCGGACGGCGTCGTGGACCGCGCGGCCGCCGAGGCCGCAATGAAAAACGTCCGGTAAAGGGGAAGAGGCACACCTTGAATCTTACCATATTCGGCAGCGGCCGCTGGGCTTCGTTTCTGGCGTGGTATGCCGCCGCGTCGGGGCACGGGGTGCTGATCTGCGGGCGCGAGGGCTCGGCCTCGTTTGAGAGCCTGCGCGCCGCGCGGCGCAATGAATGGCTGGCTCTGCCCGAAACCGTGCGGTACACCACCGACCCGGCGGAGGCGTGGGCGCACGCGGACACCCTGCTGGTCTCCATCAGCGCCCAGCAGCTGCGCGCCTTCTGCGAAGCCCTGAGAAAAACGCTTCCCGCTCTGCAAACCGGCGCGGCGGCCGGCAAGACCCTGGTTCTGTGCATGAAGGGTCTGGAGGACCCGACGGGCCTGCGCCTGACGCAGGTCGTCGGCGAGACGCTGGGCGATACGGTGCAAACCGCGGTCTGGGTCGGGCCGGGCCATCCGCAGGACTTTATGGCGGGCGTCCCGAACTGTATGCTCATCGACAGCGGCGACGCGGAGCTGACGCGCGCTTTGGCCGACA
This sequence comes from Oscillospiraceae bacterium, assembly GCA_009777685.1. Taxonomy (GTDB): domain Bacteria; phylum Bacillota; class Clostridia; order Oscillospirales; family UBA929; genus WRLJ01. Next base: position 5,426 of record WRLJ01000066.1, read on the forward strand.
GCCTGGCCGGCCCGCTGATTCGTTTTTACTACGGCGAGGACTTAATCGGCGCGGAGGTCGGCGCGGCGGCCAAGAACGTCGTCGGCATCGCCGCCGGTATGCTGGACGGTCTGGGCATGGACGCGCTGAAGGGCGTGCTGATGGCGCGCGGGGCGCGGGAAATCTCGCGGCTTGTCGGCGCGCTGGGCGGCAGCCAGCTGACCGTTTACGGCGTCTGCCATCTGGGAGACTATCAGGCCACGCTGTTCTCGCCCTACAGCCACAACCGCGCCTACGGCGAGTGCATCGTGCGCGGGGAGGACTACCCGTATCTGGCCGAGGGCGCGGCCACGGCGCGTTCGCTGCTGCGCCTGTCCGAACGCACGGGCGTCGAGCTGCCCATCTGCCAGGCCGTCGCGCGGACCATCGCCCGAGAAAAGCCGCCTCGGGAGATTTTGACGGATTTATTCATCCGCAGTACAAAAGCGGAGTTTTATGTCTAAACTTACGATAAGAAAGGACTGACCTGTCATGTCACGTCAGCGCATCGACAAGGAAAACTACTACCTCGACATCGCCGCCACCGTCGCCGAGCGCAGCACCTGCCTGCGCCGCCGCTACGGGGCGATCATCGTCAAAAACGACGTGATCGTGTCCACCGGCTACAACGGCGCGCCGCGCGGGCGGGAGAACTGCATCGACAAGGGCGAATGCCTGCGGGATCAGATGAACATCCCCTCCGGCGAGCGCTACGAGCTGTGCCGCAGCGTCCACGCCGAAACCAACGCGATCATCGCCGCCTCCCGCGAGAACATGCTGGGCGCGACGCTGTACCTCGTCGGCTTCGACCGCGCGGGCCTGATCGCCGCCGAGCCCTGCACCATGTGCCGCCGCCAGATCATCAACGCCGGCATCGTCCGCGTCATCGGCCGCGTCTCGCCGCTGAAATATACGGTGACACGGGTGATGGACTGGCTGGCGGAAAACGGCTGACGGATACCCGAAAGCCGGGGCGTCCCCTCAGGGGACGCCCCGGCTTTATCTCGATTTTCTCAATCCGTCACATACGGCAGCAGCGCGACGTGGCGGGCGCGCTTGATGGCCTCGGTGAGAAGCCGCTGGTGGTGCGCGCAAGTCCCCGTCATGCGGCGGGGCAGTATCTTGCTGCGCTCGGACAGAAAGCGGCGCAACTTGGCCGCGTCTTTGTAATCGATCACGCTCTGGGCGCGCTCGGTGCAAAAAACACACACCTTACGGCGCTTGCGTGAGCGGGGTCCCCGTTCCATGCCCATGGCTGAACTGTTCTCCTTTCCCTAAATAGGCTTGCCGTGAAAAATGTCCCGTTGTCCGTTTTGTCAGAACGGCAGGTCGCCGTCGTCGTCCTCCAGCTCCGCGAAGGTGGAGGTCAGCGCCGCGGCCTGAGGAATGCCGCCCGGCGGCATGTCGGAATCCGGCGCGAAGGACCGCGCGGACGGAGGCGGCGCGCCCCTCTCCGACGGATGCGGCGGCATCTCGTAGTTCGGACCGTCCTGACGGCGTTCCGCGAAATGCGTTTCATCGGCGACGATCTCGAAGTTGGTGCGGTTGTGGCCTTCCTTATCGACCCATTTTCGGGTTTGCAGGCGGCCCGAGACGGCGACAAGAAGCCCTTTTTTGAACCATTTCGCGGTAAATTCCGCGTTGTGCCGCCAGCAGACGACGTCAAAAAAGTCGGTCTGCCTCTCCTCGCCCTGCACGCGGAAATCGCGTTCGCAGGCCAGAGAGAAGGACGTGACCGGCACGCCGCCGGCGGTGTGCCGCAGCTCCGGGTCACGTGTCAGGCGTCCCATCAGTACAATTTTGTTGAGCATAAGTGCGGTCGCTCCTTTTGCACGATGTGCGTTTTAGTGCTTACTCCTCTTTACATACGATCAGACTCCGCATCACCCCGTCGGTGATTTTGAACACGCGGTCCAGCTCGGCGGGGAAATCCGGCTTTGAGGTAAACGTGATCAGACAGTAGTGACCTTCGGGCCGGTCGTTGATCTCGTATGCCAGCCGGCGCTTGCCCCAGTCGTCAACGACAACGGTGTCCGTCTCGGAATACTGCTCCGCCAGCGCCTTGAACTTCTCCACGAGGGCGGCGGTGTCCTCCTCCGAGAGATTGGGGTCGAGGATAAACAGGGTTTCGTACTTGGCCGAGAGCTTTGCCATGGATAATACACCTCCTTTTGGACTGTGGCCCCCGGCCGCGGCCGGGAGCAAGGATAGACCCGGCCCGCGCGGGACCGGACACGCCGCGCTCCTTACCGGGCGCGGCCAGGCCGCGTAAGATACAGCGGCGTTATCATTATACCGGTTTTTCAGAGAATGTCAAGGGAAATTGAAAAATGATCCCGGCAAGAGCATTTACGTTGCCCGTATCCCTCCCCGTGCCCCGTGTTTGCCCCACCGCACACGCTGTAGGGGACGCAGACCTCGGCGTCCCGCAGGTTATCCGCAAACTCTTTGGGGAACGGCTTTCACCGTTTGCCCGTCCGGCTGTGGGTTTGGGTAGTCTTCAGGCATTCCCGGGGGAGGTCTCCCCCGGACCCCCCACTGGGGGCGTGCCGCCCCCAGCCCCCCTGCCGGTCATACGGGGGTTTTGTCTGTGCGAGACACGGCTGTTTACCGTAAGGGTCC
>WRLJ01000067.1 GCA_009777685.1 Oscillospiraceae bacterium
GCCGGCGCGGTCGGACCGCGCCCGGCGGCCGGGGATTTGGAGGCGTCTTCCTCGCCGGAAGCCCCGCTTCCCGCGGGAGAGGGAATTTCCGTAAGCGGCGGCGCTTCGCGCGGAGGGCGGCTCTCCCGAGGAGGGCGGCCCTCCCGAGGGGGACGCTCCCCGCGCGGAAAACGGTCCTCCCTCGGAGCCGGCGGAGAGGGGGCCGCGTCAACGGCGTTTTTGGCGGCGATGCGTTCCAGCACACTCATCGCGGCGGCGTGCGCCTCCTTGGGCGATATCGCGGCCGGCGCGGGAGACGCGGCGGCGGGGCGCGGCGGACTGTCCTCGCGCGCGGGGAGAGCTTCGGGCGGCGGCGGGAACACGGGATCGCTCAGCGCGTAGCGCGGCGCGGGCCGGGGGGCTTTTTTCTCCTCCTTCGGCTCATAGGCCGCCACGACCTCCACGAGGGGCTTTTGAAGCCAGCCCAGCAGTCCTTTGCGGCGGATGGTGCGCTGGTTGAGGATGAACGCCTCCACGCCCAGCTCCTCGCGCACCTGTGCCATGCAGGCGGTGATGTCCTCGCCGATATAGCGTTTTACGTTCATACACTCACCACCCCTTCGGCATGAATGTCAACATTTTGCTCCAGCTCGTTAAACGAAAGCACGACCAAATCGGGCGCGAGGGATTCCACCATCCGCTTGAAATGGAAACGCACAACCGGGCTGGTCAGAACGACGGGCGAGAGCCCGACGGAGTTCATGCGCTCCACCGCGCTTCGCAGGGAGCCGAACATGCGCTGTACCGTGTCGCCGTCCATATTGACATAGCTGCCCTGATCGGTCTGACGGATGTTGTCGAGAATCAGATGCTCCAGATCGGGGTCCAGCGTAATCACATGGGCCTTGCGGTCCGGCACGAATTTCGCGGTGATGGAGCGTTTCAGCGCCTGCCGCACATATTCCGTCAGCATATCCGGGTCGCGCGTCATGCTCGAGCGGTCGCTCAGGGTCTCCAGAATGGTCGCCATGTCGCGGATGGACACGCCCTCGCGCAGCAGGCCGCTCAAGACACGCTGTATCTCGCCCAGGCCGAACTGCTTGGGAATGACCTCATCGACCAGCGTCGGCTGGCTCTGGCGCAGGTTGTCGACCAGCACCTGCACCTGCTGGCGGCCCAGCAGCTCAAAGGCGTGCCGCCGCACGACCTCGGTCAGGTGCGTGGCAATCACGGAGGGCGGATCGACGATCGTATAGCCCAGCAGCTCGGCGCGCTCGCGCTGGGCGGAGGAAATCCACTTGGCCGGCAGCCCGAACGCGGGCTCGATGGTCTCGATGCCCTGGATGTCCTGCATGATATCGCCGGGATTCATGGCCAAATAGTGGTCCAGCATGATCTCGCCCTCGGCGACGATGTTGCCTTTGATGCGTATGGCGTACTGATTGGCTGCGGCGTGGATGTTGTCGCGCAGGCGGATCACCGGCACGATCATCCCCAGCTCGATGGCGCACTGGCGGCGGATCATCACCACGCGGTCCAGCAAATCGCCGCCCTGCGACGGCTCCACCAGCGGCACGATGCCGTAGCCGAATTCCAGCTCGATGGGGTCGACCTGCAGCAGGGAGACGACGTTTTCCGGCTTGCGCGTTTCCTCGGCCTCGATTTCCGCCTGGGGCGTGACGTCATCCGTCTCCTTGCGCCGGCGGGCGCCCGCCAGCAGTATTCCCAGCACGATGAGCGTGCCGCCGATGGAAAACGTGGCGTAGAACGGCATTCCGATCAGGGTGGTCAGCATCAGCACACCGCCGGCGATCATCAGGATCACAGGCTGCTGGGTAATCTGGCGGCTGACGTCCTGGCCCATGCTGTCGTCGGTCGCGGCCTTGGTCACGATCAGGCCCGTCGCGGCGGAAATCAGAACGGAGGGGATGATGGAGCTGAGGCCGTCGCCGATCGCGGCCAGCACGTAAGTGTTGACGGGATCGGGCACGCCCTGCATGGACCCCATAATCAGACCGCCGATCACGTTGATGGCCAGCGTGATGATGCTCAGGATGTTGTCGCCCTTGACAAACTTCGTGGCTCCGTCCATGGACCCGTAGAAGTCGGCCTCGCGGGCGACATTCGTGCGGCGGCGGCGGGCCTCGGTCTCGTCGATGGCGCCGGAGTTCAGGTCCGCGTCAATGGCCATCTGCTTGCCGGGCATGGCGTCCAGCGTAAAGCGCGCCGCGACCTCGGAGACGCGCTCGGCGCCCTTGGTGATGACCAGCAGCTGGACAATGACCAGCAGCAGGAACACGATGGCTCCGATGACGATGTTGTTGCCGCCCATCACCTCGCCGAAGGTCCGGATGACGTTGCCGGCGTCGCCCTGGTTGCCGAGGATCAGGCGCGTGGAGGAAAGGTTCAGCGCCACGCGGAAAATCGTCAGGACCAGCAGCAGCGACGGGAAGGTGGAGAAGTCCAGCGCCTCCCGCGTGGAGACGGCGATCAGCAGCACGGTGACGGCCAGCGCGATATTGATCACGATGAGCATATCCATCAGGAACGTGCCCAGCGTCACCAGCAGCATCAGCACAACGGAGACGATGACGCACGCGATAACGATATCCGCCGTCTTGAACTTCAGCGCCGGCATACGCGCTCACCTCCCCTCACCGCTGCACATTCTATTTATTATACATAATATTTGCTCCGACTTCAAGGCCCACGGTATTTTTTCCGTTCCGGCACAGGCTTCACGGGGCGGCCGGGCCCGGGTTCTTCGCTCTGTAGACTCTGGCCAGGATTTCGGCCACGGCGGCAAACATCTCCTCCGGAATCCTGTCGCCCACCTCGCAGGCCAGAAAAAGCGCCTGGGCCACCGGCTTGTTCTCGACGATTTCAACGCCCAGCTCCCGGGCTTTTTCTTTCAATTTTTGGGCGACATAATCCTTTCCTTTGGCGACCACCACCGGTTCGGGGGCCTCCTCCTCATGATAGCGGAGCGCGACGGCATAATGCGTGGGGTTGGTGATCACGACGTCGGCCTTCGGCAGCGACTGCATCATGCGCATCATGCTCATCTCGCGCTGCCGCTGGCGGCGCTTGGCCCGAATCTGCGGGTCGCCCTCCTGCATTTTGTATTCCTGCTTGACCTCATGCTTGGTCATTTTCAGATTTTTCTCGTATTCCCACCACTGATAGAAATAATCCGCCACGCCGATGGCAAACAGGGCCAGAACCGCCTTGAACGCCATGGCGAAGATGGTAGACGCGAGATGCGCGCCCGCCTGCGCGATATCCTCCTCAACCATCCCGGGGAAGCCCTCGAAGCCGCGCACAAACTCCAGATAGACGACCACGCCCACAATGGATATCTTCAGTACGGCCTTGAGCATTTCCACCAGGCTCCGGATGGAGAACAGGCGCTTTAAGCCTTGCAGGGGGTTGATTTTGCTGAATTGCGGCTTGATTGTTTCGGTCGAGTATAAAAATCCGACCTGGAGCAGATTGACGCCCACCCCCATCACGATGGCGGTCAGCAGCAGCGGCAGCGCGATGCGTATAATCGTCAGCAGGGAGCTTACGACCAGCAGGTGCGCGTCGTTGGCCGTCGGCCGCCCCGCGGAGGCGATGGCGTCGCCCAGGCTGAACGTCGCCATGCCGCGCACATCGTCCATCATGGAGCCGCCAAAAAAATACAGTACGCCGAACATGACCAGCGTCAGAATGGCGGTGTTGATTTCCGCGCTTTTCAGCACCTGCCCCTTCTTGCGGGCTTCCCGCCGTTTATGAGGGGTTGCTTTTTCGGTTTTTTCGCCCTGATCTCCGGTCATGCGGTTCACCACCCGTCAACGGACGGCCGCCCGTTGTCAATTTCCCGCCGTCACCCCGGCGCCAAATGCGCGAACAGCAGGTCAATCGCCTCATACATCCGGTCAAAAAAACCGTCGGTCAGCGCAACGAACGCGGGGATGCACACCAGCAGGGAAACCAGTCCCACGGCGACCCGGATGGGAATGCCGATCACAAAAACATTCATCTGCGGCGCCGTGCGCACGATGATGCCCAGCGCGATCTCGCACAGCAGCGCCGAGGCGATGACCGGCATGGAAATCCGTATGGCCAGCACAAAGGTGCTGACAAACAGCTGAAGGGCGGCCCCGGCGATCTCCGGGGCGATGACCGCGCCGCCGACGGGGATGACCTCAAAGGTGCGTCTCATGACGGCCACCAGAATCGGAATGCCGTCGGCCAGCAGAAAGCACTGGATGAACATCAGGTTCAGCAGGCTGCCGGCGATCGGCATCTGCATCCCCGTGCCGGGATCAAACTGGTTGGCCATGGCAAAGCCGATCTGCATGTCGATGATGTGGCCCGCCGTCTGGAGCGTCATAAAAAACAGGATCGTCCCGAACCCGAGGACAAATCCAACCAGCAGCTCCAGCAATACCGCGCCCGCCAGCGCCACCGGCGTGTCAAACGGATAGCCCTCCACCACCGGCGGGGGGAAATTGATCAGCAGAAACGCCGTCAGCAGCGACAGGCCAATCTTGGCCATGTTCGGAAGGTTGGTGCGCCCCAGAATGGGGGAAAGCACAAACATGGCCGTCATACGCGTCATAATCAGCAGAAACTGGACCAGCCAGACCAGCGCCGCATCCGTGTTCGTCGTCATACGCCGCTTCGTACAATCATTTCAAACAAGCTGGTGGTAAAATCGGTCAGCCGCGTCAGCATCCAGCGCCCGAACAGAATCAGGGCAAGAAACACGCAGACAATTTTCGCCACAAACACGATGGTTTGCTCGTTGATCTGCGTGGTCGCCTGAACGACCGATATAAACAGGCCCACCACCAGTCCCAGCCCCAGCATCGGCAGGGCGACGATCAATATCGTCAGCACCGCTTCGGTGATGACCTGCGCCACTTCGCCCTGTGTCACGCCAGCACCCCCTTAGCCGCCGAAGGCCGCAAACGTGCGGATCACCGTTGTCACGATCAGATTCCAGCCGTCCACCAGCACGAAGATCATGATCTTGAACGGCAGTGAAATCATCACCGGCGGCAGCATCATCATGCCCATACTCATCAGCGCGGACGCCACGATCATGTCAATGACGATAAACGGCACGAAGATGTAAAAACCGATGCGGAAGGCGGTCTTGATCTCACTGGTGATAAACGCCGGAATCAGCACATGGGTCGGGATATCGTCATAGCTGTCCACCGTTTCGGGAAGCCCGGCCAGCGCCATATACTGCTGGAGGTCCCCGTAATTCTCCTGATACACGATCTCCCCCACCATAAAGTCCCGCAGGGGCTGCACGGCCCGCGCGCCCGCCTCCGCGACGTCGATGGTTCCGTCGTTGAAGGGCCGCCAGGCGTTGGTATTGATGTTTTGAATCGGCCCGTACATGGTGAAGTAGGTCAAAAACAGCGCCAGCCCGATCAGCACCTGATTGGGCGGCATGGCCTGGGTTCCCATCGCGCTGCGCGTAAACGACAGCACAATCACGATGCGCGTAAACGACGTCATCATCACCAGAATCGACGGAACCAGCGTCAGCACGGTCAGCAGCAAAATCAGCTCGATCGTGTTGGCGGCATTTTCGACGGCGGTGTCCCGCAGCAGCTCGGTGATGAGGTTGAAGGGGAAGATATCCGCGTCCGTCCCGCCTGTCAGGTCCGGCGTCGTGGCCATCACGGGCGTAGCCAGCAAAAACAGGCCAAGCAGCGCGGCCGTCAGCAAAGACACGGCGCACTTGACCCGATATCGGCGGCTGGACTTATGGTTCATCATATCCCGTTCCCTTTATCCCGCGCGGCTAACGCGGATCGCGTTTCCCGTAGCGGCTCCGGCGTTTGGCGATGGAGTCGAGTATATCGTCAATGGCGTCGTCCCGCGCGGAGCGCGGCACGGGCTTAGTATAGGCAGGTTTGGCCGTTTCATGACGGCCCGGGCGTTCGCTCAATACGCGCAAAAGCTCCCGCGCGGCGTCCCCGTCCGTCTCCCCAGCACTCGGGGGAAGAGGGCGGGCCGCGGGAGCGGAGCCGCCTCTCCAAACCGGATCGGTCTGCGCCAAACGGCGCATATTCTCCACGGCGGCGCGGTAATCGGCGGCCGGATGGCTGCGGATGGGAGAAGGATTCCCGCCGCCGGAGCCGCCCTCAGGGTTCCGCGGCGGAGACGGAGGGGGGGGCGGCACGGGGTCCCGCGCGGCCTGCGCCGTCTCTTCCGCCTTCTGCTGACGCCGCACGGCCTCCAGAATGGCGGCGAACGCCTCGGTGTCCTCGTCTCCGGAGCGTGCCTTGGGCGTCGGATACATCGGCTTGGCGCCCTTGGGCAAAAGGCGCATATTCAACCTCAAGTTGTGCCAAAAGCGCTCCCAAAATGTGGAGCGCTCAAGCTCGCCGCCGCTCGCGGGCGGCGCGGAGGGTCCGGCGGCCTTCAAATTCAGCTCGACGGGGTCCAATTCACACAGCAACCCGCCGCCCTCGCGGCCGACACAGACGACCAGGACGCGCGCGCCGACGCCAAGCACAAGAATCTGGCAGTCCCGGCTGACCGGAAAACGGTCCAGAACCCGCAGATAGCGGCTCTGGCGGCCCAGGCCCGCGCGCGAGAACAGACGGAGCAGCAGCAGCATACCGGCGATCACCGCCACACACAGGAGGACGGCGCCTATAAAGCCCCACGGATCGCTGCCGGCGCTGCCGGCGCTGCCGGCGCTGCCGGCGGCCGGCAGCCGGGCATACACGGAACAGTCCGGCACTTATCCCAGAACCTTACGGACGGCCTCGCACACGCGGTCCGCCTGAAACGGTTTGACGATAAAATCCTTCGCCCCGTTCTGGATCGCCTCGATAACCATCGCCTGCTGTCCCATGGCGGAGCACATCACGACCTTCGCCTGAGGGTCCATCTGGCGGATGCCCTTCAGCGCGTCGATCCCGTTGACCTCCGGCATGGTGATGTCCATGATGACCAAATCCGGTTTCAGCTCCTGATACTTATCCATGGCAATCTTGCCGTTTTCAGCCTCGCCCACCACGTTAAAGCCGTTTTTCGTCAAGACCTCCTTGATCATCATGCGCATGAACGCGGCGTCATCGACGATCAAAATTGCGTTACCCATCGTATTTACCTCCAATGACCTCAAGTTTTTACTCTTTTATCCGGATCTTCTAGCCTTGACCCGCGCTGATTCGCTTGGACGGGCTGACAATGTCGGTGATGCGCACCCCGTAGCTTTCATCGATGACGACGACCTCGCCTTTGGCGATCAGCTTGCCGTTGACGACGACGTCCACCAGCTCTCCGGCCGTTTTATCCAGCACGATGATGGAACCGACATTGAAATCCACAATTTCCCGGATATACTTCCGGCTCTTGCCCAGCTCCACAGACACCGACAGCGGAACATCCATCAGCAGATCCATATTTTCTCCGCCCAGCAAGGCGCCCGTCTCGTCAAACGACTGGAAATTCATCGCTCTGTAGTCGACCGGCGGGGCGGGGGCGGCGGCGGGGGCCGGCGGATAGTACGGATAGCCCTGCGGCGCGGGGGGCGGATAGCCCGGATAGCCCGGGGGCGGCGGCGGAGGCGCGTAAGCATCCGGCGGAGGCGCGTATTGCGGGGGCGGGGGCGGCGCGTACTGCGGCGCGGCCGGCGCGGGGGGAGGAGCGTACTGCGGCGGGGGCGGCGCGGCTGCCGCGGGCGCGGGCGCGGGAGGAGGAGCGGGCGGGGGCGGGGGCGCCCCGGGGGCGGGGCGGTCCCCCCCCCCCTCCCCCCCCCCCCCCCCCCCACCCTTTTCCAACCAAACCCCACGGGCCCCCCCCACACCTCACTTT
>WRLJ01000068.1 GCA_009777685.1 Oscillospiraceae bacterium
GGATGGTCTTGACGTTGCCGGCCGTCATATCGAAATCCGAGGCAATTTCGTCTATGCCGGCCGCCCGCCAGTAGCGCCGGACAAAGATTCGTCTTTTTTCGGCGCTTTGCGCGGCAAGAAACGCATTCAGCGCGGCGGTTATCGCCCCGGATTCGGTGATTTCGTCCAACGAGCTTCTGCGGTCGGCGATACATTCTTCCAATTCAGACAGCACGGCGTCAATATGACCGCCGCCGCGCTTTTCCGCGTTTGCTTTTTCCAGCCTGTCCAGCGAAAGGTTGCGGGTGATTCGCCCGATGAACGCCCGCAGATTGTTCGGCCGCCCAGGCGGTATGGCGTTCCAGACGCGGCCCAGGGCGTCGTTCCAGATTTCTTCCGCGTCCTCGTCGCTGCCGAGAATGTTCCGCGCAATGGTCCGGCAGTATTTTGCGTATTTGTCGTTTACCGCGCTGATGGCCGATTCCGAGCGCGCCCAAAACCGGCCGATAATTTCCCGGTCGTCCATACCAACCCTCCTCTCGTTTTCTGTCGGCCCCTTCACCCCAATAGACGGGATTTTCCGGACGGGGTTTCACAGGATCGCAAAATCAGCATAGCACAGCCTGCCCGGTTATTACAATCTCATTTTCGCGGGAGCCCCGCTCAAGCCTTTGCGCGCCGCGATTCATCGCCCCTCCGCCGGCCGGAAAAAAATTTTTTCGATTCCGGTTGACAAACCTGTTTTTAGTGTTTATACTGTATATGCGTGTATATACCAAGACGGAGGTGAAGGCTTGAAAATCATTGTATCCAACCGGTCGGGCGTCCCGATCTATGACCAGATCAAGGCGCAGATCAAGGAGGGAATCTTCTCCGGCGAGCTGCAGGAGGACGATGTGCTCCCCTCCATCCGCCAGCTTGCCCGCGATTTGAAAATCAGCGTGATCACAACGGCGCGGGCCTACAGCGATCTGGAGGAGGAGGGCTTTATCGTCAGCGTGCAGGGCAAGGGCTGTTATGTGCTGCCGCAGAACAAGGAAATGGCGCGGGAAAACGCGCTGCGCAAGATCGAGTCCGGTCTGGGCGACGCCCTTGCCGCCGCGAAGGCCGGCGGCGTCGGCAGGGACGAGGTGTTTGAAATCCTGACAATACTATACAAGGAGGACGGTTATGAATAACGCGTTAGAGGTGCGCGGCCTGTGCAAAAGCTACGGCGATTTCTCGCTCGAGGTATCCTTTCAGGTCCCGCGGGGTTACATCACCGGCTTTATCGGCCCGAACGGGGCCGGCAAAACCACAACGCTCAAGTCCATTCTGAACATCGTTCGCTATCCGGCGGGCGAGATACGCCTGCTCGGCAGGGACAGCCGGGATATCCGCGTAAACGGGCAGGTCGGCGTCGTGATGGACTCGCCGATGTATCTTGACGATTGGCGTCTCAGCGACGTTGAGAGGGCCATATCCCCGTTCTACGGGAGTTGGGACCGGCGCGCGTTCGCGGACTACTTGAAACGGTTCGGGCTTGACCCCAAAAAGAAAGTCAAGGAGCTGTCGCGCGGCATGAAGGTAAAACTGCAAATGGCCGCCGCCCTGTCCCACGACGCGGCATTTTTGCTTCTTGACGAGCCGACAAGCGGACTGGACCCGGTGGCGCGCGACGAGATTTGCGCCCTGCTCCGCGAGTTTGTTTCCGACGATCGCAAAAGCGTTCTGTTTTCCACGCACATCACCAGCGACCTGGAAAAAACCGCCGACTACATCACGTTTCTCCTGAACGGGCGCGTCGTGTTCACGGGCGCGAAGGACGCCTTGCTGGAAAAATACGTCCGCGTGGCGGGCGGTCTGTCCGATATAAACGAGGAACAGAAAAAGCTCGTCACCGGCTATCGGGAACACGGAACGGGCTTTGAGGGCATGGTCGAGGCCGCCAGCGCCGGCAAACTGCCCAAAACCGTCCTGACCGAGGCAATCAGCTTAGACGAGCTGATTATTTTCATGAACAAGGGGGAGAGCATCCATGCGTAAGCTGATATCGTTTGTGCGGTTGGATTTTGTGACCGTCAAGCCCTATTTCACGGTTAAGAATATGCTGATTTACACGCTGATCGCGCTGTTTTCTGCGCTCGGGAGCGGCCGCCTGTCGGGAATCAGCATCGGGATGATGCTGGGAACGCTGTTCATCAGCTATCCTTTCGCGGCGGGGGAAAAGAGCAACATGGACGCGCTTTACGTCACGCTCTCCCTGAACCGGAAAACCGTTGTGCTGGGCCGGTATCTGTTCATCCTTTTGCTCAACGCGTCTATTATCCTGTTTGTTCTGGTCACGTCGTCAGCGGGCCTGTTGGTGGCGCGGATCGCCGGCGGAGGGGAGAACGGGGGCGGCGGCGCGCCCGGGATGACGGCTTTTCTCGCTGTCCTGTTCATCATCATACAGTCCCTGCAGCTGCCTGTATTCTTCAAGCTCAGCTATACAAAGGCAAAGTTCGTCGCCCTGGCGCCCTTTGCCGTGATCATGTCGGGTTATGTCGGGTTTACCACGCTCGCAAGGGACAGCGCGGCGTTGAGCGATTTCAGCGAATTTCTCAGCACGCTGAATCAAGGCGCGGTTCCGGCCTTGACGGCGCTGGCGCTGATCCTCATTTTATACGCTTCGTACACGGTATCGCTCGCGTTCTATAAAAAGCGGGAATTTTAGCGTTACGGGCCGGCCGCGCCGGCAAACCGCTTCGGCCCAACTTGGCGCGCGCGGGTTCTACCCTCCGTCCAAGCCTCATATACTCCCTTGTACACATTCATCTTGGAGGGGGCGTTTTGCTTGGATACACGCATATATGAGGACATCGCTAGACGCACGGACGGCGATATCTATATCGGCGTCGTGGGGCCGGTGCGGACGGGGAAAAGCAGCTTTATCAAGCGGTTCATGGAGTGCATGGTCCTGCCCTCCATCGAAAACGAGTACCGCCGCGAACGGGCGCGCGACGAACTGCCGCAGTCCGGCTCGGGCCGCACGGTGATGACCGCCGAGCCGAAGTTCGTGCCGGAGGAAGCGGTCGAGCTGGACATGGGCAGCGGCGCGCACATGAGCGTGCGGCTGATCGACTGCGTCGGCTACATGGTCGACGGCGCCTCGGGCCAGTGGGAGGACGGCCTGCCGCGCATGGTCACCACGCCGTGGTTTGACTATGAAATTCCCATGACCGAGGCGGCTGAATTCGGTACGCGCAAGGTCATCGAGGAGCATTCCACCATCGGCCTGGTCGTCACCACGGACGGGACCGTGACCGACATCCCGCGCGAGGATTACCGCGCCGCCGAGGACCGCGTGGTCGGAGAGCTGAAATCCCTGGGAAAGCCGTTCATGGTGCTGGTCAACTCCGCCTACCCGACCTCGCCGCTGGCCCAGACCGTCTGCGAGGAGCTGACCTCCCGCCACGGCGTCACCGCGCTGGCCGTCAACTGTCTGGAGCTGGACGAGGAAGACGTGGTCCGCATTCTGCGCGGCATCCTGTTTGAGTTTCCCATCGAGTCGCTGGGGTTCCACCTGCCCGCGTGGGTCGACGCGCTGCCGCCGGAGCATCCGATCAAGGCGGGGCTGTACGGCGCGATGCTGACCTGCGCGGCGGACATGAACCGCCTGCGCGACGTGGACCTCGTGCTGGACCGCCTGAAGGACTTCCCCGACATCTCGTTTGTGCGCGGCGGGCCGACGCACCTCGGGACGGGGCTGGCGGAGGCCACGGTCGAGCTGCCGCGCGAGCTGTTTTACAAGACGCTCGGCGAGCAGAGCGGCTTTGAGATTGCCGACGACGGCGACCTGATGAAGCTGCTGAGCGGCCTGAGCCACGTCAAGACCGAGTACGACAAGATTGAGACGGCCCTGCGGGAGGTGCGCGAGACGGGCTACGGCATCGTCATGCCCGGCCCCGACGAGCTCAAGCTCGAGCCGCCGGAAATCATCAAGCAGAACGGGCGCTACGGCATCCGCCTGCGGGCCAGCGCGCCGAGCATACACATGATCCGCGCCTCCATCGAGACGGAGGTTAACCCCATCATGGGCGCCGAGCGGCAAAGCGAGGACCTGATCCGCTATATGCTGGCGGAGTTTGACGACCAGCCCGAAAAGCTCTGGGGCAGCAACATCTTCGGAAAGTCCCTGCACGAGCTGGTCAACGAGGGGCTGTCCGGCAAGGTCAAGCGGATGCCGGAGGACGCGCGCCAGAAATTGCAGGAAACCCTGCAGCGGATCATCAACGAGGGCAGCGGCGGTCTGATTTGCATCATTTTATGAACGCGGGAAATATAAAGGGGGGCCGGCGCCATGCGCTGCCCCCTTTTTGATAGAACTATACGTCTGCGGCGCGGCACATAGCCCGCCGGCGGAACACCACTTCCTCAAAGCCGAAGCCGCCGATCAGCCCCGCGGCGTACTCCCAGCCCGCCGCCACGTCGCCGGTATGGTGCGCGTCGGAGCCGACGGTCACATACCGCCCGCCGCAGGCCTTGTACACCTCCAGAATCGCCTTGTCCGGCATCGTTTCCGAAAACCCCTTCCGCAGGGTGGAGGTGTTGATTTCCAGGCAAATGCCCCGCCGCACCATCTCGCTGCAGATTTCGCGCAGGATCTCCGCGCCGAAGCGCAGCTCGCCGTAGTAGCGCTTGGGAAAATCCGTGTGCGCCACGCAGTCAAAGCCGCCGGCCCTGACCGCCGCGAGCATTTCATTCCAGTAATGCTCGTAGCACACCTCGACGGGAACCCCCGTCTCGACCAGCTGGCTGGCGAACATGTTCTGATACCAGAAGTGTATCGCGCCCAAAACATAGTCATACGGCCGGCGGGTATGCTCCGCCAGCCGCTCCGGGTACAGATGCGGTTCCGCAAACTCAATCCCGCACAACAGCTCGAGCTTGCCCGTATACTTCTCCCTGGCGGCCGAAAAATCCCTGAAAAACCCTTCGGCGTCATAGTAGCCGTATCCATCGTCATGGCAGTTGCAGTCCACATGGTCGGTTAGGCACATCGACCGGACGCCTTTCCGCACGGCCTCCGCGCAGAGGGCGTCCATCTCAGAGCTGGAATCACAGGAGTATTTTGTATGCACATGCATGTCGAAAATCAAATCGTTCATACCGCGTTGCTTTTCCTCCTTAACAGCCGTTTCGCGTCTCCCAGAAAATACATCGACCCGCAGAAGAGGACCGCCCCGTCCTCCCCCGCCTCGCGGAGGGCCAGCTCCGCCGCCTCCTCCAGCGCGGACGCTTCGATGGCCTTGCAGTGGAGCCGGGCGGTTTCGGCAATGCGGGAGGCCGGGACGGGTTTTCCGCGGGCCTCGAAGCCGTCGAAGGCAATCAGCGCCGCGCTCCGCCTAGCAATCGGCGTTACGCAGGCCTCGTCCTTGTCGCCGCTCAGGCCCATCACGGACACGAGGCGGCGCCCGGGCAGCAGATCGTCAATCGCGGCGGCCAGCGCCGCGATCTTCGCGGGATTGTGCGCGCCGTCCAGCAGGCACAGCGGCCTCTCGCGCACCACCTCCAGCCGTCCCGTCCACGCGACCGAGGCCAGACCCCGGCGGACCTCGTCCGGGGTGATGTCCCACGCCCCCAGACGGAGCGCGGCCTCGATGGCCGTCAGCGCGTTTTGCAGTTGGTGCGCGCCGGGCAGCGGCAGGGTATACGGCTGGCCCCGGTAGACGAAATCGGAGCCGTCCAGGCGCGTTTCCCGCTTGCGGAAGTCCGTCTCGTCCGGCTGATACAGCGCACAGCCGTTTCGCAGAGCCGTCTCCCGGATCACGCCCATCGCGCGCCCGTCCTGCCACGGGCATACCACGACGGGCACGCCCTCCTTGAGGATGCCCGCCTTCTCGGCGGCGATGGCCTCGACGGTATCGCCCAGCACCTTCGTGTGATCCAGCGAAACCGGCGTAATCACGGAGAGCAGGGGCCGCTCCAGCACATTGGTCGCGTCAAACCGCCCCCCCATCCCGACCTCGACGACGGCGGCCTCCACGCCCGCGCGCGCGAAATGCAAAAAGCCGAGGGCGGTCACAAACTCAAACTCCGTCACATACACGCCTTCCGCGGACAGGCGCTCCGTATGCGCCTTCAGCTCCGCGGCCAGCGCGCACAGCGCGGCGGGCGGGATCGGCTCAAAGCCGATCTGTATCCGTTCGCTGAAGGTCTCGACGCCGGGCGAGGTGAACAGGCCCGCGCGCAAGCCCCGCGCGCGCAAAATGGAGGCCAGCATCGCGGCGGTGCTGCCCTTGCCGTTCGTTCCGGCGATGTGGACGGCGTTCAGGGAACGGTGCGGATTCCCGCACCGCTCCAGCAGCGCCCGGACGCGCTCCAGCCCCGGGCGGGAGCCGAACACCGACAAGCTGTGGATATACCGGATCGCGGAGTCCATATTCATAGCGCGGACAGGCTCTCTCTCAGATTCTTCGCCAGTCCCAGGGCCTTGTCCAGCCGCTCGCGTTCGGCGGCGACGACCTTTTCGGGGGCTTTCCCGGTGAACGCGGGGTTTGCGAGCTTGACCTCCAGCGCGGCGATCTCCTTTTGGGTGGCCTCCAGCTCTTTGCCCAGCCGCCGGCGCTCAGCGTCAAGGTCGACCAGCTCCGCCAGCGGGATATACACGGTCGCCGCATCCGTGACGCACTGCACCATGCCCGCCGTGTCCTCCGGCGGCGCGTCCAGCAGGCGGACCTCCTGGGCCGAGGCGAGCTTCATCAGGTAGGGCGCTCCCTCCTCGAACACCTCCGGCTCCCCGCTCCAGATCAGCAGGCTCGCCTTTCTGGAGGGCGGCACGTTCCGGTCGGCGCGGCGCGCGCGGACGGCGCGGATAACCTCGATGATTTTTTCCATCCGGTCATGCTCGTCGGGAAACGCCAGACGCGCGTCGGCCCGCGGCCACTCCGCGCGGATTAACATCCTCGACTCCTCCACGCGCCCTCCGCCGAAGATCGGCACGACGCTTTCATGCGGCAGGGACTGCCACAGCTCCTCCGTGATGAACGGCATAAACGGGTGCAGGAGCTTTAGGGCGCACGAGAGCGCGTAGCACAGAATCTGCTCGGCGGCCTGCCGCGCGTCCGCGTCCGCGCCGTCGGACAGGCGCGGCTTGCACAGCTCGATATACCAGTCGCAGAAGTCGCTCCAGAAAAAGTCGTACAGCTTCGCGGCGGCAATGCCCAGCTCGTACTTTTCCATGTTCTCGGTGACCTCGCGGATCAGCCCGTTGAGCCGCGTGAGAATCCACATATCGGGCAGGCTCAGGGCCTCGGGCAGTTCCCAGGCTTCCTCGTTGAGGTTCATCAGCACAAAGCGCGAAGCGTTCCAGAGCTTGTTGGCGAAGTTGCGCATGGCCTCGCATTTTTCCGGAGAAAAGCGGATATCCGCCCCGGCGCTGTTGCCGGAGACGATATACATGCGCAGGGCGTCCGCGCCGTACTGCTCAATGACGCCGACCGGGTCCACGCCGTTGCCGGCGGACTTGCTCATCTTCTTGCCTTGCGGGTCGCGGATCAGGCCGTGGAGGTAGGCCGTGCGGAACTGCACGTCGCCTAGATGCTCCACGCCGGAGAAGATCATGCGGGCCACCCAGAAGAAGATGATGTCATAGGCCGGAACGACAACCCC
>WRLJ01000069.1 GCA_009777685.1 Oscillospiraceae bacterium
TCGACGTGAAGATTCCCTCCCTGACCGTCCCCGTCAAACCGGGCCGCAACCTGGCCGTGATCATCGAGGTCGCCGCGATGAACAACCGCCATAAGAAGCTGGGCTACAACGCCGCCAAGGATTTCTACGAGCGGATCAACCAGCACTTCGAGGAGGCGGCGGCCAAACAGGAGCTGGAGCGGGAAAAGGCGAGAGCGGCCGGCGGCGAAATAGGATAAGCCAACTCAATTTTGTCAATAATTGTGCATTTCTGCGGATTGCGAGGGATTTTATGACAATCGGCGTCGATTTAGGCGGCACCAATATTGCCGTGGGACTGGTGGACGAAGCCGGAAATATCCTGCGGAGGGCCAAGGCCAAGACCCTGCCGGAGCGCGGGCCGAAGGCGGTAACGGACGATATCGCCGCCCTGTGCCGCGCGGTGATGGCTGACGGGGGGCCTGTGGAGGTCCGTAGCGTCGGCATAGGCACGCCGGGGTCGATCGACCGCGAGCGCGGCATGGTCGTACACGCCTACAACCTCGGCTTTGACCATCTGCCTCTCGGTCCGATGCTGGAGGCCGCGCTGCCGGGTATCCCCGTCCGGGTCGAAAACGACGCCAACGCGGCGGCCCTCGGCGAGGCGTTCCGCGGCGGCGCGCGCGACTATGCCTCCAGCATCCTCGTGACTTTAGGCACCGGCATCGGCGGCGGCATCGTGATGGACGGAAAACTGCTGACGGGCCATAACGGCGCGGC
The DNA here is from genome assembly GCA_009777685.1 of Oscillospiraceae bacterium. Classification (GTDB taxonomy): domain Bacteria; phylum Bacillota; class Clostridia; order Oscillospirales; family UBA929; genus WRLJ01. The sequence goes on from WRLJ01000069.1 coordinate 739, forward strand.
GGGCGAGATCGGGCATCATGTGATCGTCTTTGACGGGCATCCCTGTACCTGCGGGATGCGCGGCTGCTGGGAGGCGTATGCCTCCGCCACGGGCCTGATCCGCCAAACCGCGGAGGCGATGGACGCCGCGCCCGACAGCGCGATGCACGCCATTTCCGCCGCCGCCGGCAAGGTAAGCGGGCGCACGGCGTTCGAGGCGGCCCGCGCCGGCGACGCGGCGGGCCGGGCGGTGGTGGAGCGGTATTTAGACTATCTGGCGGCGGGCCTGATTAACCTGATCAACATCCTCCAGCCGGAGGCGGTCTGTATCGGCGGCGGCGTCGCCGGCGAGGGCCGCCCGTTTCTGGAAGCGGTTCGCGGGCGTGTAAAACGCGGCGTTTTCCGCTCGGAGCAGGGGGAAACCGAAGTCGTTCTGGCCGAGCTGGGCAACGACGCGGGACTGATCGGGGCCGCTCTGGTGGGACGGGCCGGACCGTATTAAGCGCTAAAAGCGGACGCAAATCAACAAACTTGCGCGGATATAATAGATCATGGGGCGGATTAGACATACAGCGCAAGGAGTGTTACAATGGATTATCGCAAACTTTGCCCTTTGATTTTGGAGGAGGAGCCGTTGAGCCGGCATACCACGATGGGCGTGGGCGGCCCGGCGGAGTTTTTCGCGTTTCCCGCCACGGCGCGGGAACTGACGGGCTTGCTGGACGCCTGTCCGGACGCGCGCGTCCTCGGCAATGGGAGCAATGTCCTCTGTCCCGACGCGGGACTGCGCGGCATGGTGATTTCCACGCTGAATATGCGCGCCCTGCGGCGGCTGGATACGACGCTTCTGTATGCCGAAAGCGGCGCGCTGCTGCCGGCCGCGGCGGCGTTCGCCTGGAAGCTGGGCCTGTCGGGCCTGGAATTCGCCTCCGGCATCCCCGGCACGGCGGGCGGCGGCCTGCTGATGAACGCGGGCGCTTACGGCGGACAGATGTCGGACGTGGTGGCCGAGAGCGTATACTGGCACGGCGGCGAACACGTTCTGGAGGATCACGGTTTCGCGTACCGTACCAGTGTATACGGGACCCGTCCGGAACGCGTCATCCTGTCGGTGGTTCTGCGTCTGGAACCGGGAGACCCGGCCTCCATACGCGGGCGCATGGACGAACTGACGCGCCTGCGCCGCGAGAAGCAGCCGGTCGAATGGCCGAGCGCGGGCAGCGTATTCAAGCGCCCCAAGGACGGCTACGCCTCCGCCCTGATTGAGCAGTGCGGCCTGAAGGGCGCCCGCGAGGGCGGCGCGGCGGTATCGGAGAAGCACGCGGGCTTTATCCTCAACACCGGCGGCGCCACCTGCGCCGATGTGCTGAGACTGATGGAGCGCGTGACGGACACGGTGTACCGGGAAACCGGTATCCGGCTGGAGCCGGAGGTCAGGGTATTGTCATAGAACCGATAAAGAGGGAGGGTTGCCGGTATGGAATTTCTCATCGTCTCCGGTCTGTCCGGAGCCGGTAAGAGCTATGTCGCCAATGTGCTGGAGGATCTGGGCTATTACTGCGTAGACAATATGCCGGCCGGTCTGATTCCCCATTTCGCGGAAATCTGCCTGTCTTCCATGCGCGACCCCGTAGACGACGAACCCTCGCCCTTCCAAAAGGTCGCGCTGATTACGGATGTGCGCGGCGGGCACCGTTTTGACTCGCTGTTCGCCGCTCTGGCGCGGATTCGCGACATGAACTGCGAGTACCGTATCCTCTTTGTCGAGGCGCGCCCCGACGCGATCATCCGCCGTTACAAAGAAACGCGCCGCCGCCATCCGCTGGCGCGGGACGACGAGCCGCTGGAGCGCACCGTCGCCCATGAGGGCGACCTGCTGGAGCCTGTACGCGCCAAAGCCGACTGGATTGTGGACACCACCGCTCTGAGCGGCGCGGCCCTGCGCGCCCACATCGCCGAGCTGCTGGCTCTGTCCGCCGCCCGGAGCCTGCTGGTGCGCGTGATTTCCTTCGGCTTTAAGTACGGCCCGCCGCAGGAGGCCGATCTGATGTTCGACGTGCGTTTTCTGCCCAATCCCTATCATATAGACCATCTGCGCTCCTTGTCCGGTCTGGACGACGAGGTGCGCGATTTTGTGATGAAACTGCCTCAGACACAGGAGTTTTTGCGTCATCTGACCGATATGGCCGATTTTCTTCTGCCGCATTATCTGGCGGAAGGAAAAAGCGCCCTCGTCATCGCCGTCGGCTGTACCGGCGGTCAGCACCGCAGCGTCTCCGTCGCCCGGTATCTGCATGAATTTCTGCTCGGCCGCGAGTACCGCGCCGCCGTCTCGCACCGGGACATCGGGCGCGCCGCCGCGGCCCTGCCCGGTTAGCCTATGCCGTATCCGCACGGGGACCGGAATTCGGGTCTGCGCGTGGTCGCCATCGGCGGCGGCACGGGCCTTTCTACCCTGCTCCGCGGCCTGAAAACCTGCACCTCCAACATCACGGCCGTTGTGACGGTCTCCGACGACGGCGGCGGCTCCGGCGCACTGCGCAATGATTTGGGCATCCTGCCGCCGGGCGATATCCGCCACTGCGTCCTGGCGCTGGCCAATACCGAGCCGATGATGGAAAAACTGCTCAATTACCGTTTCCCCGAGGGCCTGATGGCCGGCCAGAGCTTCGGAAACCTGTTTCTGGCCGCGCTGACGGGCCTGACGGGCAGCTTTGACGAGGCCGTCCGCCATCTGTCCGACGTTCTTGCCGTGACGGGACGCGTCCTGCCGGTCACGGTGGAAAACGTGTATTTGGTCGCGGAATTCGTCAACGGCCGCAAGGTGCTGGGCGAATCGAAGATATCGGCGTTCAAGAAAGAGCAGAAATGCGCCATCCGGCGTGTTTCTCTGACCCCCTCCGCCCCGGCGGCGCATCCCGAGGTCCTGGCCGCCGTCGCCTCGGCCGATCTGATTGTCCTCGGGCCGGGGAGCCTGTATACCTCCGTCATCCCGAATCTGCTGGTGGAGGGCGTCGCCGAAGCCATTGCCGCCTCCCCCGCGCTGAAGGTCTATATCTGCAATCTGATGACCCAGGAGGGGGAAACGGAGGGCTACTCCGCCTATGATCACTGCCAGGCCCTGCTCGATCACGCGCCGCCCGAATGCCTCGGCGTATGCGTGGCCAGCACCTCGGACATCCCCTCCGCCCTTCTGGAGCGTTACGCCGCCGAAAGCGCGGCCGTCACGCGGGTAGACGAGGAGCTGTTTGCCGGGGCGGGCGTCGAGCTGATCCGCTGCGATCTGGCGCGGTTTGACGACGGCGTGGTGCGCCACCATCCGCTGAAAATGACCCTCCGGCTTCTCCGCCTTCTGCGGGACCGGCGTCCGCGCGCCGGATTTCTGGACGATACGGACGCTTCGCTGATCCGCTGGCTGGAGGACACCCTGGATGAGGAGAACGCAATGCGTTCCCGACGGAAAACGGAAAGTGGATGACAGGACATGAAGACGAGCTTTTCATCCGACGTCAAGCGTGAATTGTGCGCGGTCCCGGCAGACCGCCTTTGCTGCTGCTCGGCCGAGCTGTACGGCGCGTTTCTTTTCTCGCAGCTCTGGAACGCCGCCCAATTGCGCCTCGTGACCACACACCCCGATGTGCCGGGGCGTCTGGACGCCTTGCTTGTAAAGCGTTTCGGCTTTACCTTTGACGGGTCGGAAAGCGCGGGACACGCCCTGCGCGTAATCCGCGGAGAGGCCAAGCTGAACGCGATTTTCCACGCCTACGGCCTGGAGCGCAGGCCGGGGCTTTCCATCCATCTCAACCATGCCGCGCTGGAGGGCGACTGCTGCCGCGCCGCTTTCTGCCGCGGCGTATTCCTGTCCGGCGGCTCGATGACCGATCCGGAAAAGAAATATCATCTTGAATTGGTCACGCCGCACCGGCATCTGACGCGCGAGCTACTGCCGATCCTCCACGAGCACGGCTTTGAGCCCCGCCCCGTCACGCGCGGCGCGATCCATGCGCTGCTGTTTCAATCCTCCGAGACCATCGAGGATTTTCTGACCTTTACCGGCGCGCCGCTGTCGTCGCTGGCGCTGATGCAGGTCAAGCAGCTCAAGGACCTCCGCAATCAGGTCAACCGCCACGTCAACTGCGACACCGGCAACATGGAGCGCACACTGACCGCCTCCGCCCGCCAGATGGAACGCTTTGAACGCCTGCGCGGCTCCCCCGCGTGGGATACGCTTCCCGTCCCGCTGCAAACCGCGGTTGCGATGCGGCTGGAAAACCCCGACGCGAGCCTGACGGAGCTGGCCGGGATGCTGGGAATCGGGCGGTCGGCGCTGAACCACCGCCTGAGAAAGCTGGAACGGGAATTGGAAGCTGAGAGTTAGGAGGTCTTCCCATGCCCTTTGCCCATCTGCATGTCCACACTGAATACAGCCTTCTGGACGGCGCGTGCCGGATCGACGATCCGAAAGGGCGCTGGCGGGGCTTGTTTGAGTATATCGCAAGCCTGGGCCAGACCGCTTGCGCGATCACCGACCACGGAAACATGTACGGGGTGGTCGACTTCTACCGCGCCGCCAAGGCCAGAGGGATCAAGCCCATCATCGGCTGCGAGGTCTACGTCGCGCGCCGCACGCACCGGGACAGGGTCCACGAGCTGGACTCCGACCCGTACCATCTGGTGCTGCTGTGCGAGAACGAGACGGGCTACCGAAACCTGTGCAAGCTCGTTTCCATCGGCTATGTCGACGGCTTCTACTCCCGCCCGCGCGTGGATTACGCGCTGATGGAGCAGTACAGCGAGGGCCTAATCTGCCTGACCGCCTGCCTGTCCGGCGAGGTTTCGCGGCTGCTCTTGGAGGACCAGCTCGCCCTCGCGCGCGGCGTCGCCCAGCGGCTGGAGAGCATTTTCGGCCAGGGGCGCGTGTACCTTGAGTTGCAGGACCACGGCATCCCCGAGCAAAAGAAGGTCAACCGCCACCTGCTGGCGCTGGCCAAAGAGCTGGATATGCCCCTTGCTGCCACAAACGACGCGCATTACCTGCGCCGCGAGGACGCGCACTATCAGGACGTGCTGATGTGCGTGCAAACGGGCAAGACCGTGCAGGATACCGACCGGATGCGCTTTTCCACCGATGAGTTCTACCTCAAAAGCGAGGAGGAGATGCGCGCGCTGTTCCCCGCCGAGGCCATTGACAACACCATGAAAATCGCCGATCTGTGCCATTTCGATTTTGAGTTCGGGCGGTATCACCTGCCCGCCTTCCACCTGCCGGAGGGGCGGACCGACGCGCTGGCCTATCTGACCGAACGCTGTGAGGAAGGGTTTCGGGAGAAATACCCCGATGACCCGCCGGGCTACCGCGAGCGGCTTCAATTCGAGCTGGACATGATCGCCCAAATGGGGTTTGTGGAGTATTTTCTGATCGTCGGCGACTTTATCGCCTTCGCGCGGGCCCAGGATATCCCCATCGGGCCGGGGCGCGGCAGCGCGCCGGGCAGTATCTGCTCGTACTGCCTGGGCATCACCGGCATCGACCCCATGCGCTACGGCCTCTATTTTGAACGGTTTCTTAACCCCGAGCGCGTGAGTATGCCCGATATCGACATCGACTTCTGCGTCAAGCGGCGCGGCGAGGTCATCGACTATGTGACCGCCAAGTACGGGGCGGGCCACGTCGCCCAGGTCATCGCCTTCGGCTCCCTGAAGGCCCGCGCGGCGGTCAAGGACGTCGGGCGCGCGCTGGGCTACACCTACGCCGAGGCCGACGCCGTCTCCAAGGCCGTCCCGTTTTCCGCCAACGTAAGCATGACGCTGGCGCGCGCGCTCACGGAGTCCCCCGCCCTGCGGGAAATGTACGAGGCCGACGGGCGCGTCAAGACGCTCGTGGACACCGCCGCCGTGCTGGAGGGAATGCCGCGCAACACGACCACCCACGCGGCGGACGTGGTCATCACCGCCGGCCAGGTCAGCGATTTCATCCCGCTGGCCCGCAACGACGAGAGCATCGTCACGCAGTTTCCCAAGGATACCCTGGAGGACCTCGGGCTGTTGAAAATGGACTTTCTGGGCCTGCGCAACCTGACGGTCATCCGCGAGGCGGAGGACCTGATCCGCGCCTCGAACCCGGACTATACCGGGATTCCCGAGGCCGACGAGGCAACCTTCAAAATGCTCGGCGAGGGCCGCACGGCCGGCGTATTCCAGCTGGAAAGCGAGGGCATGACCAGCGTCTGCGTCCAGCTCAAGCCGCAGTCCGTCGAGGACATCGGCGCGGTCGTGGCGCTGTACCGCCCCGGCCCGATGGGCTCCATCCCCCGCTTTGTGCGCGGCAAGCAGGACCCGTCCTCCGTGACCTACAAGCACCCCGTCCTGCGCCCGATTTTAGAGGGCACCTACGGCTGTATCGTCTATCAGGAGCATGTGCTGGAAATCCTGCGCAAGCTGGCGGGGTTTACGATGGGCCACGCGGACGTGGTGCGCCGCGCCATGAGCAAGAAAAAGCACGACATGCTCGCCAAGGAGCGCGCCGCGTTTTTGCAGGGCTGTCAGGAGCGCGAAATCCCGGACGCCGCCGCCCAATCCATTTTTGACGAGATCATGGAATTCGCCGATTACGGCTTTAACAAAACCCACGCCATCGCCTACGCCATCATCGCCTTTCAGACCGCGTTTCTGAAGTGCAATTATCCCAAGGAATACATGGCCTCCCTGCTGACCAGCATCCAGGGCGATAAAAACGCCGTGCGGTACTATATCGGCGAGTGCCAGTCTCTGGGCATCCCCGTCACGCCCCCCGACATCAACGAGTCACAGGCGGGCTTTGTGATTTCCGGCTATAAGATACGCTTCGGGCTG
>WRLJ01000070.1 GCA_009777685.1 Oscillospiraceae bacterium
GACCCTTACGGTAAACAGCCGTGTCTCGCACAAAGCAAAACCCCCGTATGACCGGCAGGGGGGCTGGGGGCGGCACGCCCCCAGTGGGGGGTTCCGGGGGAGACCTCCCCCGGAAATGCCTGAACACTACCCAAACCCACAGCCGCACGGGCAAACGGTGAAAACCCTTCCCCCGAAGTTTGCGGATAACCTGCGGGACGCCGAGGTCTGCGTCCCCTACGGTGTGTGCGGTGGGGCAAACAGCCGGACGGGCAAACGGTGAAAGCCGTTCCCCGAAGTTTGCGGATAACCTGCGGGACGCGGAGGGCCGCGTCCCCTACGGAGGGGATGCGGGCAAACGGTGAAAACCCTTTCCCCGAAGTTTGCGGATACCCCGCGGGACGCCGAGGTCTGCGTCCCCTACGGTGTGTGCGGACGGGCAAACGCGGACGGGGTCAGAGCAAAAGTAAAGGCTCTTACCTTGTAACTGGACCCAGAGACTTGTCACAGCTGAAGAATTATGGTAAACTTAAGGACACCCCAATAAACTGTAGGAGGATTTTTTGATGAAACTGGGCGTATTTACGGTTGCGCTGGGCGACCGGAGCGCGGAGGAAGCGTTCGCGTGGCTGAGCGCGCGCGGCGTGCAGGCCGTGGAGATCGGCTGCGGCGGATATCCCGGGCGGGCGCACTGCGACCCGGAGGAACTGCTGGCCGACCCGGCCCGGCTGGACGCCTTTGCCGGCCTGCTGAAGCGGTATAACCTTACGGTCAGCGCGCTGAGCGTGCACAGCAACCATGTCCACCCGCAGAAGGCGGTGCGCGAGACCGCCGCCGAGCATTTCGCCCTCGCGCTGCGGCTGGCCGAAAAGCTGGGCGTCGACACCGTAGTCACCTTCTCCGGCTGCCCCGGCGGCCATGACGGCGCGCAGCGGCCCAACTGGGTCACCTGCGCGTGGCCGCCCGACTACGGCGAAATCCTCCAGTACCAATGGGACGAGGTTTTGATCCCGTTCTGGAAACAGGCCGTGCAGGAGGCCGCGCGGTACGGCGTGACCAAAATCGCGCTGGAGCCGCATCCCGGCTTCTGCGTCTACAACGCCGAGACGCTGCTGAAGCTGCGCCAGGCCGCCGGACCGGCCATCGGCGCCAACTTCGACCCCAGCCACCTGTTCTGGCAGGGCGCCGACCCGGCGCAGTCAATTCTGGCGCTCAAGGGAGCGATTTATCACTTCCACGCGAAGGATACCCGCATCAATCCATACACCACCGCCGTCAACGGCGTGTTGGATACCGGCAGCCTGCTCGGGCTGGAAAACCGCTCGTGGCTGTTCCGCACGGTCGGATACGGGCACGGCGCGGACGTGTGGGGCGGCATCTTCACCGCCCTGCGTCTGGCGGGCTATGACGGCGCGGTCAGCATCGAGCATGAGGACGCGTTCATGTCCATCGAGGAGGGGCTGGAAAAAGGCATCCGGTTCCTGAAGGACGTCCTGCTGTTCGAGTCGCCCGCAACGGCTTGGTGGGCCTAGGGACACAGTCTGAGGAGCGGCTGCAAAACAGCCGCTCCTTCTGAAACGATAAGGAGGCCGGATCTTATGAAAGACCTGTTCCCGCGCACCGCCGCAGGCGGCGTATCCCTGCCCCGTATGCTCATCGGCACCAATTGGCTGGCCGGCTGGACGCACCGCTCCGCCGCTGCCGATCACCGCGTCAGGCACCACCACCGCGCGCCGGACAGCATCGTGCCGCTGCTGGAGACCTTTGTGCGCGGCGGCGTGGACGCCGTCATGGCGCCGTTCGGGCGCGTGCCCGCCGTCACAAACGCCGTCCGCGAGGCCGAGCAGCGGCTGGGCGTGCCCATTATCCGCATTGACACGCCCGTCGTCAACGTGGACGACACCGCCGAAGGCCGGCGCGAAGCCGCCGCCACCTTCCGCGAAAGCCGTGAGCTGGGCGCGGCCTTCTGTCTGATCCACCACTCCAGCACAGAGCAGCTGGTCAACAAGAACAAGGGCGTTATCGACCGGCTGGACGACTACACCGCGATGATCCGCGAGGCGGGACTGCTGCCCGGCGTGACGGCGCACATGCCCGAGATTGTTGTTTACTGCGACCAAAACGGCTATGATGTGGAGACCTATGTTCAGATTTATAACTGCATGGGCTTTCTGATGCAGGTCGAGGCCGAGGCGGTGGCGGGCATCATTCACAGCGCGAAAAAGCCCGTGATGACGATTAAGCCCATGGCCGCCGGGCGCGTTACCCCGTTTGTCGGGCTGAACTTCTCCTGGGCGACACTGCGCGATTGCGACATGGTGACCGTGGGGTGCTTTGACGAGCGCGAGGCGGAGGAGGTCCTCGAAATTTCCCGCGCCGCGCTGGAGCGCCGTCATCCGGATTTGGAACGCCGGCAAAGTCCCAATCCGGGACAGGCGGCGTTCGGAGAGTAACGCCCGCCCCCGCCGTTCCGCGCAAAGGCACGGCGCTTATCCTCCTTTTCCCGTTTCCCCGAAATCCAGATAGGTGTATCTGTCCCGCCCGCCCTGCTTGGACATATACAGCGCCTTGTCGGCGCGGTTGATGTAGTCCTCCCAGGACTGCCTGTGCGCGGCTTTGCCGGTCGTGACGCCGGCGGAGACGGTGACGTGCGGCGCGGCGGAGCTGTCGGCGTGCGGGATTTCCAAAGCCCGTATGGCGGCCAGCGCCTTTTCCGCCACGCGCCTTGCGCCGGCCTCGTCGGTGTTGGGCAGAACGGCGACGAATTCCTCGCCCCCGTAGCGGGCCGCGAAATCGTTGGAGCGCGCCATGCTGCCGGCCAGCGCCTGCGCCACCGCCCGCAGGCAGATGTCGCCCTGCTCGTGGCCGTAGGCGTCATTGTACTTTTTGAAAAAATCCACATCCAGCATCAGCACGCTCAGATAACCGCCCGAGCGGGACAGAAACTCCAGATAATGCTGGAGGTTGTTTTCCAGATACCGCCGGTTGCAGATCCCTGTCAGCGCGTCGTAGTACGACTTGGTGAACAGGTCCTGTATCGTGCCCGCGATGTTCCCCAGCTCATCGTCGCGCCCGACGCCGTAGACCGGCTCGCGTGTATCCTCCCGCAGACGCTTCAGACTGCGGCTCAGCTGGCCCAGCGGGCGGAAGATCAGGCGGTAGCTGACGGCGTGGACGGCCAGCGCGAACGCGATCAGCAGCGCCAGCATGACCAGCAGAACCGGCAGAAACATCGAGATATCCCACATCGCGGAGGCGTCGAACAGCGACACGGCCACCCAGCCGGTGTGCCGGACCGGCGCGATGGTCATATAGCGGTACGGGCCGGACGGCAGCCGCATGGAAACCGCGTCCCAATCCGTCCAGGCATGATCGCCGCCGCCCAGATGCGCGCGGATCGCGTTTAAGACGGCGGGATGGGAAAACTCGTCCTCGATGCGCGTCTTCAGGATGTCATGCAGAAACGCCGGATCGTTCAGCCGCGTGCTGTCGATGTGAATGACGCCGTCCTGATCGACGATCAGGCCGCGCATGGCCGCGTCCTCGTATTGGAAAAACAGCTCCCCCGCAATGTGGGAGAATTCCAGCCCCGTGCAGATCACGCCCAGCGGCGCGCCGTCGCGGACGACCTTGTAGTCCAGCCACACTCGCTTGCGCCGCAGGATTTCGTCGATGTCCACATCCAGCAGATACTCGTTCTCCGAGGCAATGCTGTTGAAGTACCACTCGTCTCCGGCGCGGCTTTCCTCCAGCACCATCAGCGGCGCCATTTCGTCAGCCGGGCGGCTCGGCTCGATCCGGTACTCGTTGCGCGAGGCCTCGACGCCGACGTACAGGTTATAGCTGTGCAGTTGCCTGACGATGTCCGCCAGCTCCCCGTGAGCCTGGCGTTTTTTTTCCTCGTCGTCCTCGTCGGCCAGCCACTCGGCGACCGCCCCGGAGCGCGCCGCCAGAGCGATTAGGTCCAGCTCCTTGACGATCCGCGCGCTGAGGGCGTTGGCGGAGCTGATGGCGTAGTGCTGGGCGTAGTCCAGCGAGATATTGCGAATCACGCCGCCGAACGCCGCCGTCATCGCCGCCGCCGTCAGGCAGAAGACCAGCGCGAACAGCAGAATGCTGATGTTGCGGAAGCGCACGAATATCCTGCCGCCGCCGGGCATTCTTTTTCTCGAACGCACGGAAAACCACCTCCCGGAGCCTTGTTTGCTCACTGATTATTGTATCATATCCGTCAAGTAATGGAAAATTGACCTTTCCCCCGTGTTCGTGTATAATGACCCCATTCCAATTCGGAAAAGAGGCGGCGTCCCATGAGCAGGCCCATCGTTCTGGTCAATTTTTACAGCCCCAAGTCCCTGGGAATCCGGTATCTGGAGGGGTCCCTGCGCGCGGCGGGGTTCGAGGTTGCGGTCGTCTATTTCAAGGGCTTCCATAGCGCCCGCCCGCAGAAGCCGACAGAGACGGAGATGGAGGCGCTGGTGAATCTGCTGCGAGAGAAGTCGCCGCTGTTTATCGGGTTTTCGGTGATGAGCTCGCTGTACCTCGAGGCCGTCACGATGGTCAGCCGGGCCGTCCGGGAGGGCGCCGGAAATTCACCGCTGGTCTGGGGCGGCGTCTACGCCACGCTGTTCCCGGAACGCTGCCTGGAATATTGCGGCTATGTCCTTCGCGGCGAAGGCGAGGAGGCGATCGTGGAGCTGGCCGAACGCCTCCGCGGCGGCGCGGATTTAAGCGACATGCCAAACCTGGCCTATACGCGGGACGGCGAAACGGTCGTCAACCCTGTGCGCCCGCTGGTTACGGACCTGGACAGCCTGCCGATGGCCCCGCTGGGCACGGGCGAAAAGTATTCCATCGAGGGCGTCTTGAAGGCGGGCGACCCGTCGCTGACGTCTGTCAGCTATGAGACGTCCTGCTCGCGCGGATGCCCGTTTGTCTGCGCGTACTGCTCGACGGTCAGCCTCAAGCGCATTTACCGGAGCCAGAACCGTCATTACCTGCGCTTCCGCTCGGTGGAGCACGTCATCGCGGAGCTGACCGCCGCCAAGGCGGCGATGAAAAACCTGTCGTTCATCCATTTTTGGGACGAGATTTTTTCCGACGACAAGGCGTGGATTGAGGAGTTCGCGCGGCGTTACCGCGCGGAGATCGGCCTGCCGTTCGATATCTGGGCGCATCCGGGCAAGACGGACGCCGCCCTGATCGCCGCCCTGCGGGACGCGGGGCTGTATCAGGTCGTCATGGGGATTCAGAGCGGCTCGCCCAGCGTGCGCAAGACGGCCTTCCACCGCACCGAGACGCAGGAGGATATCCTGGCCGCCGCGCGGGTGTTTGCGGATTGTAAGGTGCCTCGGGTGATCTATGACCTGATCCTGCGGCACCCGTTTGAGTCGCTGGCGGAGCTGAAGGAGTCCTACGAGCTGTGCGCGGCCCTGCCGGGGCGCTTTACGCTGCAAATGCACGGGCTGAACTTTCTGCCCGGCACGGACATCGTGGAGGAGGCGGTCAAGCGCGGCCTGTTCACGCGCGAGCAGCTGGAGGAGATGATGTACGCGCCGATGGAAAAGCAGTACGCCTCGTGGTGGGAGTCCGACAACGCCGACCCGGACGTGAATTTCTGGTACCGGCTGACCTATCTGACGCAGTTTCCCTCCCTGCGCGGCGCGGCGGCGCGGCTGGCGCGGGATAAAGAGAACGGCAAGCCCTCCGCCGACGGCGCGGCGGCCCGCCGCTACGCGCTGGCCCGGAAAATGGCCCGGGCGCGGCACGTGTGGAAAAAGGGCTGGGCGGTGCTGAAAGGCAAGCTGGCGTTAAAGGGATGACGGCCGGCCCCTGCTGCGCCGTAACATCTAAAGGTTTACGCCCATTCGTAGGGCGCGATGCCCACATCGCGCCGCACACGCGCGGACACGGCACGCCGTGTCCCTACAACGATGTCATGTTAGGGCAGTTCCCCTACAACCGTCATTGCGGGCTTGACCCGCAATCTCCCAGAGGAGGCAAATCGCCAATCTGGAGGAGATTGCGGGTCAAGCCCGCAATGACGAAAACGGGGGTTTTCCGCGCCGGGGATAGCGATTCGGTCAATGCAGCACCGCGTCGAGGATGTTCTTGGCCTTGCGCTCCGCCTTGTCCTTGGCGCCCCGCAGCTTCCCGAACAGCTCGACGGCCCAGGCGGCGGCGTACCACAGGACGCAGACCGCGCTCAGCGCCCCGAACAGCAGCGCCAGCCACAGGCACAGAGAGTTCCTTTCCAGCTTCATCGTTTTCACCTCACAGCTCAAATTTTGGACGCGACGATTTTTTTCAGCACCTTGTTGATATTGCCCACCACGATATCGCCGGTCAGCCGGAATTTCTGCTTGCCCCGCAGACCGTTCAAAAACCGGATCTGCCGGTAGATATACTCCAGATCGTCCGCGCCGTTTTTGAAGATCATCCCGAACAGGGTCATGGCCTGCTCATAGCCCGCGCCGATCATATACGAAACCGAGTCCCGGTCGAAGGCCAGCGAGTTTTTGATGATCTTGTCGTCCAGGAAGTTGATTTTAATCAGCTTGCTGTCGAAATAATCGTTTTCAAACAGGTAGTTGTCGCTGTCAAAATGGACGACGACCGCGTAGTCCAGCGGGTGGCGCATCAGGGGCCGGACGGGAATGTTGTCAATGATCGCCCCGTCGATGTATTTTTTGCCGCCAATCTCGACCGCGCGGGAAAAGACCGGAAGCATCACGCTGGCCTGTAAAAAATCCTTCACGCGGCGCGGGGGCACGTTTTTCAGGTTGATATAGTGCAGCTTGAGGCGGGTAACGTTGAAGCAGGCGGTGTACAGGCACGGCAGCGGCGGGCCGCCGGGCTGACCGGTCATTTCGCGGATGGCCCCGGCGATATACGGGCCGCGGATATAATTCTTCACAAACGAGCGGAAGTTTTGATACTCCAAATTGCGCCACATATCCTCCGCCGCGTCCAGCCGGTCCCGCGCGAACGCATAAGCGTTCAGGGACCCGACGGACGAGGCGCTGATATAGCGGACCGGCGTATCCCCGAAGCACTCCCGCATCGCCTTCAGAACGCCGATCTGGTACGCGCCCTTGGCAAATCCGCCGGACAAAACCAGTCCCACATTCGGCATCGCGTCATCTCCGTCCCTGTCAAGCGTCCGTGTTCACCATACCATAACGGGCAGCAAATGTCAACGCGCCGCGCCGCGGCGGTGTCCGGTAAACCAGGGGCGGCGGCGGTGTGGGGGTGCGGCGCGATGTGGGGGTGCGGCGCGATGTGGGGGTGCGGCGCGATGTGGGCATCGCGCCCTACGAATGGGCGGGGCGCAAAACCCTGTTTTCGTCATTGCGGGCTTGACCCGCAATCCCCCCGGATTAGCAATTCCCCGGGAGATTGCGGGGCAAGCCCGCAATGACGGTCGTAGGGGACGCGGCCCTCCGCGTCCCGCAAAACATCCCCAACGCGCCCCGCGCGGGAAACGGCGGACGCCATATATGGCGTCCCTACAGGGCATGAAACCCCGTAGGGGCGGCAATCTGCCGCCCGTGCATTCAACCATACCCGTAATCATCCA
>WRLJ01000071.1 GCA_009777685.1 Oscillospiraceae bacterium
CGGTACGGCAGGTTCAGACCCGGATAGAGCGTTCCGTTTTTCAGCGCGTCCTCCTTGGTGTAGCGGGGGGAATTCGGTTTCTGATAGGGGACGTAGCCGACGGCCAGCTTCCCCTCGGCCGGCAGAAGCCCGGTCTCCATCATCCCCGCTGCTTGTTCCATGTTTTCCATAGTCTCGCGTCCTCCTGCTTTGATAGTGCGGTTAAGGCTTCCGCATTTTTATCGTATGCGGAAACGCGTCGAAGGTTGACACACGCCGCCCGCGCCGCCGCCATCCCGGCGCCGCGCCCAGCAGAAACGCCAGAAACACGCCCGCCCCGATGCCCAGCGTCATCAGCAGCGTACTCGTAAAGCGCATCCCCGCCAAGCCCTCGACCTGCTCGGCGATTACGCCGGACACGGGAACCGAAAGCCCCGACACGCTCATCACCAGCGCCGTATACGCGGCGGAGATCAGCCCGTGCAGCAGTTTGCCGGCGATATACGCGCGCGCGGACAGCCCGCTCCCGCCGATAAAGCTGAGGACCTGACAGTGGACCGACAGGCCCGCCCAGCCCAGCATAAACGCCGCCATAGCCATCTTGCCGGCCAGAAATTCCGTAGCGTCGCCCCGCAGGCTCCACAGCCCGCCGGTCAGTTCGATACAGCCCGTCAGCCATTGCTCGACGGTACACGCGCTCACGCCCAAAAGCCCGCCCAAGCCCTGCGCGGCCCCCGGCAGTAACCCCGAGAGGAAGAGCAGGCGGACGGTCACGGTGAAAAAGATCACAAACGCGCTGATATAAAATACCGATGAAAAGCTGCTCTTGACTGAGCGCGTAAACGCCTCGCTCAGCCGTACCGGCCGTCTTCCCGGCGCGCGCGGCCCCGCGCCGGTCTCCGCGGCGCGGGGAGCGCCGCGCTTGTCTTTGCGCTTGTAGAACCGGAACAGCACCCCGACCGTCAGCGACGCGGCGGTGTGCGTCAGGTACAGCAGCCACCCGGCGGCCGACGAGCCCAAAATTCCCGTACCGACCGCGCCGAGGATAAAGGCGGGGCCGGAGTTGTTGCAGAAGGCCAGCAGGCGTTCCGCCTCCTCACGGTCGCACAGCCCGCTCTCGTACAGGGAAATCGCCGTCTTCGCCCCCACGGGGTATCCTCCCAAAAAGCCCAGCACGACGGCGGCCGAGCAGGGTCCGCTGAGGCGGAACAGCGGGCGCATGACCGGCTCCAGCAGCGCGCCGGGCCGCCGCGTCAGACCCAGCTCAATGGTCAGCGCGGAAATGACGAAAAACGGGAACAGCGACGGGAGGATCACATCCACGCACAGCGCGAAGCCCTCCCGCGCCGCCGCCGCCGTCTCCTTCGGGCTGACGATCAGCCCGAGGGCCGCGCAGGCCAGCAGCGCGGTCAATAAAAAGTCCATAAACCAGCGGATGCGGAACAATCTTGCCAATCAACTCCACCCTCCCGACGCCATGCTAAAGAGTATGCGGAGGGCGGTCAAGTTTTGCCTTGTCCGCGCATACTGTTTAGGGACGCGTCCTTTGTGAGGTGCAGCCATGAAACGAACATTGCCGGAACGGGCGGCGGCGGCATTCAATCTGCCGGCGGATCTGCTGGCGGGGCTTCCGAAAATCGAGGTCACGGGTCTGCGTGAAACCCTGATCGAAAACCACCGCGGGATTCTCCGCTTCGGCGCGGAGGAGGTCGTCGTCGGCGGGGGAACGGTCAACCTTGTCCTGCGGGGCGACGGGTTCATTCTCCGCGCCATGAACGCCCGCGAGCTGCGCCTGGAGGGCTTGCTGTTCGGGATCGATATCCAATACTGACGGGGGAAGCTGCGGTATGATGAACATGGTCAACCGCGCGCGCGGTTATCTGGAGCTGAGTGTAACGGGCGTGTATCCGGAGGGCTTTATCAACGCCTGCGCCATACGGGGCGTCCATTTTTGGAACGCCGGCAGGATCGACGAGGCGACCTTCCGTTTCCAGGCCGCCCGAAGCGCGTATCCCAAGCTGGAAGCGCTCGCCAGAGAACAGAACTGCGCGCTCGCGGTCTTGCGGCGGCAGGGGCTTCCGTTCTTCACCATGCGTTTCAGGAAGAGGTACGCCTTACTGGCGGGACTGGGGCTGTGGCTGCTGTGCGCCGGGGCGATGGGACAGTTTATCTGGGACATTGATGTGCGCGGCAACGCCGCCATCCCCGACGAGACCCTGCTCCAGGCCCTCGCGGAGCTGGGCGTCCGGCCCGGGCGCTACACGGGCGATTTGGAGGAGCGGGAGATCAAGAACTCTATGCTGCTGAATGTCGACGGCCTGCTGTGGTGCGCGCTGAACATCCGCGGAGGGCAGGCCACGCTCTTTGTGCGGGAACGCACCGAGCCGGAGCCGGTCGTGCCGCTGAAGGAGCCCTGCGACGTCGTCGCGGGGGAGGCGGGCGTTCTGGTGCGGCTGGATACCCTGGCCGGGGCGGCGCGGGCGCAGTCCGGGCAGACGGTGGAAAAGGGACAGACGCTGGTCAGCGGCCTGATCGTGTACGCGGAGGCGGAGCCGCGAGCCGTACACGCGAGGGGGTATGCCCTCGCGCGCACCTGGCGCGACATCACCGCCGTGATTCCGGACTCGCGGCGGGAAAAACGCTACACAGGCCGGACAAAAACACGGTTTTCCCTCACGGCGCTGGGGAGACGCTGTAATTTGTACCGCAGGGATAGCCTCCCATTTGACAACTGTGATAAAATAACACATAGCTACACCCTCGACGCGCCGCTCGGCGTGCGCTTTCCCCTCCGGCTGGTGCGGGAGACCTACCGCGAGTATGCGCCGGAGGAGGCCCGCGTCCCTGAAGCCGAAGCCGCCGGACTGCTGGAAGCGTGCCTAACGGAGCGTCTCGGACGCGAGGGCGGGGAGATTTCCGCCCTGCGCATGGCCTTTGAGAACCGCAACGGCCTGCTGGGCGTGAGGGCGACCGCCGAATTGCTGAGGGATATCGCCGAGACGCGGTACTTTACGATGCCATAACCCGATAAAGGATGAAACGCTTATGTTCGAGCAAACCATCAATGTGGAGCGCATGGAGGACCTCGTCGGGCTGTTCGGGACGTTTGACTCAAACCTCCGGCAGCTCGAGGCCGCCCTGCGCGTCACCGTCGTCAGCCGCGGCAGCGAGCTGAAGGTCCAGGGCGACCCGGAGGACGTCTACAAGGCTGTGCGCGTAATCGGCGGACTGCTGGGCGTCCTCGCCAGGGGAGAGGCCGTCAGCGAGCAGAACATCCGCTATGTTCTGGGCCTTGTCGAGGACGGCGAGGAGGAAAAGCTGGGCGAGCTGGCCCAGGACGTCGTCTGCGTCACGATGAAGGGCAAGCCCATCAAGCCGAAAACCCTCGGCCAGAAACGCTATGTCGAGGCCATCGCCAGCCACACAGTCACCATGAGTATCGGCCCGGCGGGCACGGGTAAGACCTACCTTGCCGTCGCGGCGGCGGTGACGGCGTTCCGCCAAAAGCGCGTCAGCCGCATCATTCTGACGCGCCCGGCCGTGGAAGCGGGGGAGAAGCTGGGGTTTTTACCCGGCGATCTGCAAAACAAGGTCGACCCGTACCTGCGCCCGCTGTATGACGCGATGTTCGACATGCTGGGCGGCGAGAATTACAACAAATACGTCGAGCGCGGCAACATCGAGGTCGCGCCGCTGGCCTATATGCGGGGCCGCACGCTGGACGACAGCTTTATCATTCTGGACGAGGCGCAGAACACCACGCGGGAGCAGATGAAAATGTTTCTCACGCGCCTCGGTTTCCATTCGAAAATCGTCATCACCGGCGACATCACGCAGATCGATCTGCCCCGTGACCGGATATGCGGGCTGAAGGAAGCCGCGCGGGTGCTGAAAAACGTCAGCGACATCGCGGTATGCGAGCTGACCGCGCGGGATGTGGTGCGCCATGCCCTTGTCCAGCGCATCATCCGCGCCTACGAGGACTTTGAGGGCGGGAGAGAGAAAAAACGGACCGCCGTTCTGCGGAGGAAAAAGCCGTGACGGGGGGGCTGTGGGGAAACCGCCGCGTGCTGTGCAAATTCAGCGCCGACCCCGCCTCCGGCGCGTCCCGCGGGGATCAGGTCCGGGCCCTGCGGGCCGTCAAGGCCGCGCTGGCGGCGGAAAATGTGACCTATTCCTGCGAATTGGAGATTCTATTTACCGGCGACAGGGGCATACACGAGCTGAACGCGCGGCATCGCGGACGGGACGAGCCTACCGATGTTTTGAGCTTTCCCTTTCAGGATGCGGGTGTGCCGGAGCCGGGACCGGACGGGCGCGTCTGCCTCGGCAGCGTCGTTATCAATCTTCCGCGCTGCCGGGCACAGGCGGAGGAATACGGCCATGATTTCGCGCGGGAGCTGTGTTACCTGACGGCTCATTCCGTTCTGCACCTGCTGGGCTGTGACCACCAAACGGAAGCGGAGACGGCGGACATGCGCGCCCGGGAAGAACGCGTCATGCAAGCGCTGGGACTGCCGCGCGCGCAAAGACGCCGGGGCGTATTCGGCTTCCGGGAGGCGGGGCGCGGCCTCGCCGCCGGTTTGCGCGAACGCAACGTTCGCGTACACATCGCGGCGGCGGCCAGCGTCAGCGTACTCGGGATATCCCTGCGGATCGACCGTGTTTCATGGGCCTTGCTGGCGCTCTGCTTCGGGCTGGTGATCGGCCTGGAGCTGTGCAACACCGCCATCGAGACTCTGTGCGACCGCGTAGACACGGCGCCCGACGAGCGCATCCGCCGCTCTAAGGACATCGCCGCCGCCGCGGTACTGGCCGCCGCGTTGGCCGGCGTCGGGGTAGGCATCGCCGTCTTTTCACAGCCGGAGCTGTGGCGGAACGCGGAATGGGGCCGGATCGGGATGATCGGCCTGGGCGTGGCCGCCGCGGACGCGATTTTCATTTTCGCGGGAGGGTCGAAATGATCACACATTCGGGACTGGCGGCCGTCATCGGGCGGCCGAATACAGGCAAGTCTACGCTGGTCAACGCGATGCTGGGGGAGAAGCTGTCCATCGTCTCGCCGAAGCCGCAGACGACGCGCCACCGCATCTGCGCCGTGCTCCAGGAGGGCCCGGTCCAGATGGTCCTGCTGGACACTCCGGGCTTCCATGAGCCGCGGACAAAGCTGGGGGAATATATGGCCCGCGTCGTGCGCGAGAGCGTCAGCGAAACGGACGCCGCCCTGCTGGTCGTCGAGCCGAGAGCGGAGGTCGGCGGCGCCGAGACGGAGCTTTTAAGGCAGCTGAAAAAAATGTCCTGTCCCGTTTATTTAATTGTCAATAAAATTGACATTGTCGAAAAAGAGAGTATTTTAGGGATTATTGATCTCTATAAAAACGCCTTTGATTTCGCCGGTTATGTGCCGGTTTCCGCCAAACGCAGGGACGGGGTAGAGCTTCTGAAGGAACTGCTGCTGCCGTTGATGCCCGCCGGGCCGGCGCTGTTTCCCGAGGGAATCGGAACCGATACGCCGGACAAGCTCCTGATCGCGGAGCTGGTGCGCGAAAAGGTTCTTCTGTTCATGCAGGACGAAATCCCGCATGGCGTAGCCGTGGTCACCGAGAGCCTTGGGGAGCGCGAGAACAGCCTGGTCGATATCGGCGTTACGCTTTACTGCGAAAAGACGCGCCACAAGGCGATGCTGATCGGAAAAAACGGTCAGATGCTCCGGCGCATCGGCTCCGCCGCCCGCGCGGAGCTGGAGGAGATGTACGAAGGCAAAGTCGCGCTCAAGCTGTGGGTCAAGGTGCGCGAGAACTGGCGCGACAACCCCGCCGCGCTCCGTTCCCTCGGATACCGGTAACGCCATGTACCTGGACGCGGACGCCATCGTCCTGCGCGAGACGCGCTATCGGGACGCCGACAAGATTCTGACCGTGCTGACGCGCAGTGACGGGCTTCTGACCGTCGCCGCGCGGGGCGCGTGCCGCAAAAACTGCCCCTTTTCCGCCTCGGCCCAGCTGCTGGCTTACAGCCGCCTGCATCTCTTTCGGTACCGTGACCGCGTCACCCTGAACGACGCGGCTCTGGTCGATGCGTGGATGCCCCTGCACGGCGATCTGGAGCGTCTGGCTCTGGGCGTGTATGCCGCCGAGGTCTGCCAGACGCTGTCGCCGGAGGGCCTGGTATCGGCGGAGCTGTTTGATTTACTGCGGCTGACGCTGTACCGGCTGGCCTACAAGCCGCAGTCCGGAACGCTGGTCAAGGCCGCCTTCGAGCTGGCCGCCCTGCGCTTTGGCGGCTTCGGGCCGGACGCGGAGGCGATGCCGCCGCTGACGCCCGGCGGGGCGGACGCTCTGCGCTATGTGCTGGACGCGGACCCGGCGCGGCTGTTCTCCTTTGCGCTGGAGGGCGAGGATTTACATTCGCTGGCCCGCGCGTCGGAGGCGTATCTTTTAACCCAGCTGGAACGGGGCTTTTCCTCGCTGGACTTTTATAAGGAGATATGCACGTGAATACCTTAGTTGAAAAATCCATTCAAACCCTGGAGCTACCCGCCGTTTTGCGGATGCTGGCCCAATACGCGGCCTCGGAGGAGGGCAAAGAGCAGGCTCTGGCCCTGCGCGGCGCGGACGGCCTGGAGGAAGCGGAGCTGTGGCAGGAGCGGACCGCCGCCGCGCGCAAAATCATGGGTCTGCGCCCCGCGCCGTCGTTTTCCGGGGTAGTGCGCGTGGGGGCCGGCTTGAAACGCGCCGAGCTGGGCGGGAGCTTAAACCCGAGGGAGCTGCTGGACATCGCGGGAGTCCTGCGCGCCGCGCGGACCGTCAAGGCCTGCGGGGGCGGGAAGGACGCGAGGGAAGAGGAAAGGACGCCTCTTGACCCCCTGTTCCGTCTCTTGCAGGGCAACCGCTTTCTGGAGGACAAGATCACCGCCGCCATCCTCTCGGAGGAGGAGATATCCGATCAAGCCAGCCCTCTGCTCGCAGACCTGCGCCGCCATATCCGCGTCACCTCCGGCAAGGTGCGGGAAACGCTGAACAAGTACGTCTCGTCCCCCAACTGGTCAAAATATCTGCAAGACGCGCTGATCACCCAGCGGAGCGGGCGTTTTGTCGTGCCGGTCAAGGCCGAGCACCGAGGCGACGTGCCGGGGCTGGTGCATGACGTGTCCTCCTCCGGCGCGACGCTGTTCGTCGAACCGATGGCGGTGGTCAACCTCAACAATGAGCTGCGCGAGCTGGAGGCCAAGGAAAGGTCCGAAATCGAGCGCATCCTCGCCGAGCTGTCCGCCGGATGCGCCGACTTTGCGGAGGGCATCGCGCTGGACTACGATACGCTGGTGGCCCTCGACCTGATTTTCGCGCGCGGAAAGCTGGGCGAGGCGATGGACGCGGTGCGGCCCGCGCTGAACACCGCCGGCGTTCTGCGCCTTGTCCGTTC
>WRLJ01000072.1 GCA_009777685.1 Oscillospiraceae bacterium
CGGCGCTGATTTTTTTTTTCGCCTTCCCCGCCCCCCCTCCCCCCCCCCCCGCAAGCCCCTCCGCAACGCCCTGTCCGCCGTCTGGCCCGTCCCCGACGCCGTGGCCGGGCGCATCCGGGCCGCCGGCATCGACCCCGGCGTCCGGGGCGAAACCCTGGGCGTCGAGGAGTTTTCCAGGCTGTGCGACGCGTTTTTGTCTTTGTAATCTCAATTTTTTTATATAAAAGGAGCGATAGCATGGATTCCGGAAACAGGCAGTGCGGGAAGATGGGCATTACGGGTCTGCGACTGTGAGGACATGATCGGCAAGGTCGACGCCTATCTGCGGCAGTGGGACATTGAGAGCGGGGGCACGGGCCAGACCACCGTCGTCCACGCTTCCTGCCCGCGTTTTACGACCGGCGAGGCGAAGGGCGTCATCACACAGAGCATCCGCGGGTACGATCTGTACATCCTGTGCGACCCGTTCCATTACGGCGTGACCTACAAAATGTACGGCCTGACCGTGCCGATGGGACCGGACGACCACTATCAGGACCTCAAGCGCGTCATTATGGCGACCAACGGGAAGGCGCGGCGGATCACGGTCATCATGCCGATGCTGTACGAGGGCCGCCAGCACCGCCGTCTGGCGCGCGAGTCGCTGGACTGCGCGGTGGCGCTCCAGGAGCTGACGGGCATGGGCGTGGAAAACCTGATTACCTTCGACGCGCACGACCCGCGCGTGCAGAACGCGATTCCCCTGAAAGGATTTGAAAACGTCCAGCCGACCTACCAGATGATCCGCGAGCTGGTCAGGCAGGTGCCGGATTTGGTCATTGACCCGAAGGAGCTGGTCATGGTCTCTCCCGACGAGGGCGCGATGCCGCGCTGTATCTACTACGCCTCCGTGCTGGGCCTGGACCTGGGCATGTTCTACAAGCGGCGCGACTACACGCGGCTGGAAAACGGCCGGCATCCCATCATCAGCCATGAGTTCCTCGGCGAGAGCGTCGAGGGCAAGGACGTCATCGTGGCCGACGACATCATTTCCACCGGCGAGTCGATGCTGAGCCTGTCGGAGGAACTGAAGCGCCGGGGGGCGCGCCGGATTTTCATCTTCACCACCTTCGGGCTGTTCACCAACGGCGTGAAGGAGTTTGACGAGGCCCACAAAAATGGCACGATCGAGCGGGTCTTTACCACCAACCTCATCTACCGCCACCCCGACGTGCTGGCCAGCCCGTGGTACTCTGAGGTCAACATGGCCAAATACGTCGCCTACATTATCAACAACCTCAACTGCGACCACAGCATCAGCCATCTGCTCGACCCGGTGCAGCGCATCAAGAAGCTGCTGGACGATCAGCAGCGGGGCGTCTACGCGAAATAAGGAGGGCATCTCGGTATGTACGCGGATCAACTGGTTAATTTCCTGGACGCGGAAGGGCGGCTGAAGCAATATCCGGCCAAGCGCAAGCGGCAGGTGTTCGCCCTGTACTACCTGGCCTCCAAGCTGGAGCCGGGCAGGCGGTACAGCGAGAAGGAAATCAACCAGGCCCTGCAATGCTGGCACACCTTTGAGGACTGGGCCACGCTGAGGCGGGATTTATGCGACGGGCGCTTCCTGGCCCGCGAGAGGGACGGCTCCTTCTATTGGCTGGAGGATCCGCAGCCGGCGCCTGCCTCCTTTGGCATCGAATGACTCCGCCGGCCGGAGCCGGCGGGTGAAAAGCGGGTGAAAATCAAAAAAATCATCCTTGTCAAGGATGATTTTTTATGTTAGTATAATAATGGCGTAATATTTCGATGTGCGCACAATATGGAAAATGAAGGGAGCTTATGCAGTGATTTCAGTGAAAAACAAAAAACTTGACGCGTGGATCCAGGAAGTCGCCGAATTGTGCAAACCGGATGATGTTTATCTGTGCGACGGTTCTCAGGACGAGTATGACCAGATGATTCAAACGATGGTGGACGCGGGCCTGGCTACTCCGCTGAATCCGGAAAAACGCCCGGGGTGCTACCTGTTCCGGAGCCATCCCTCCGATGTGGCGCGGGCGGAAAAACGGACCTTTATCGCCTCTAAAAAGCAGGAGGACGCCGGCCCGACCAACAACTGGATCGACCCGGACGAGCTGAAAGCCACCATGACCGGCCTGTACGACGGCTGCATGAAGGGCCGGGTCATGTATGTCATCCCCTTCTCGATGGGCCCGGTCGGCTCCTACATTTCCAAAATCGGCGTAGAAATCAGCGACAGCCCGTATGTCGTCGTCAATATGAGGATTATGACCCGGATCGGCACGGAGGTTCTGAATACGCTGGGCGAGGACGGGGAATTCGTCAAGTGCCTGCATTCGGTCGGCAAGCCCCTCGCTCCGGGCCAGAAGGACGATTCGTGGCCCTGCGTCCCCAATGTCGACGAAAAATACATCAGCCACTTCCCCGAGGAGCGGATGATCTGGTCCTTCGGCTCCGGCTACGGCGGAAACGCCCTCTTAGGCAAAAAGTGCTTCGCCCTGAGAATCGCCGGTGTGCAGGCCAGAGACGAGGGCTGGCTGGCCGAGCACATGCTGATTCTGAAAATCACGGACCCCGCCGGCAACTTCAAGTATGTCTGCGGCGCGTTCCCCAGCGCCTGCGGCAAGACCAATCTGGCCATGCTCGAGCCGGTCTTCCCGGGCTGGAAGGTCGAAACCATCGGCGATGATATCTCCTGGATGAAGTTCGGCCAGGACGGCAGGCTGTACGCCATCAACCCCGAGGCCGGCTTCTTCGGCGTCGTGCCGGGCACCTCGATGCAGTCCAACCCCAACGCCATGAAGCAAATCCAATCGAACACGATTTTCACCAACGTCGGCCTGACCGACGACGGCGACGTCTGGTGGGAGGGCAGCGGCATCCCCGCCCCGGCGCACCTGATCGACTGGAAGGGCAACGACTGGACGCCGGACTCCGGCGAGCCCGCCGCCCACGCCAACGCCCGCTTCACAACGCCCGCGGTCCAGTGCCCGGTCATCGCGCCGGAGTGGGAAGACCCGGCCGGCGTGCCGATCTCGGCCATCCTGATCGGCGGCCGCCGCAAGACCACCATCCCGCTGGTCAACGAGAGCCTGGACTGGAAGCACGGCATTTTCCTCGGCTCGATCATGGGCTCGGAGATCACCACCGCCGACATCACCGACAAGGTCGGGCAGGTGCGGCGCGACCCCTTCGCGATGCTGCCGTTCATCGGCTACCACATGGGCGACTATTTACAGCACTGGCTTGACATCGGGCAAAAGGCCGACGAATCGAAGCTGCCCAAAATATACTTCGTCAACTGGTTCCGCAAGAGCGCGGACGGCAAATTCCTCTGGCCGGGCTTCGGCGACAACAGCCGTGTGCTGAAATGGATTCTCGAAAGGCTTTCGGGAACCGGCCAAGCCGTATCGACCCCCATCGGCAATCTGCCCG
Organism: Oscillospiraceae bacterium; assembly: GCA_009777685.1. Lineage (GTDB taxonomy): Bacteria > Bacillota > Clostridia > Oscillospirales > UBA929 > WRLJ01. Next base: position 3,439 of record WRLJ01000072.1, read on the forward strand.
CCCCCGGCGCCCTCGACGTCAGCGGGCTGACCATCAGCGAGGACGACATGGCGGAGCTTCTGTCGGTGGACAAGGACGCCTGGCTGGCGGAGATCAAGTCCATCCAGGAAAACTACAAGAGCTACGGCGACAGGCTTCCCAAGGAGCTTGCCGCGCAGCTGGAGGCTCTTGAAACCAGACTGAAGGGTTGACGGTAAACAGCACAGCAAAAAGCGGGACGCATTCATGCGTCCCGCTTAATTTCGCTTGTGAGAAACGCGATCCGCCGCCTACATCATCAGCAGGAGCGAAGAGGTATCACGCCCCAGCGTGAACGGGGCCGTCTTGTCGCAGGCCTCGGCCTGATACTCTCCGCGGAAGCCGCACAGTTCGGCATTGCCGTCGCCGTCGGTGAGCAGTGTGACGTCCGTGTGCCACTGCCCGTGGATCAGCTTAATCATGGCGTGGTAGACCGGCTTTTCGCTGTTGTCCTTGCGCAGAAAACCGGAGGGCGCGCCCAGCCACTTGCCGTCGGCGGGGTCCCAGGAGGTGACGGCCTCTACCAGCGGGTGGGCAAAGAGGACGGAATACATTTCGGCGACCTCCTCGGCCTGCCGCTCCTCGCCCTCGGGCGTGGTGGGCCAGTCGTCCACCTGCCAGTCGTTCAAATCGACGATGTGGGCCGGCATCAGGTCGCCGGAAATGATTGTGTTTTCCGTAAAGTGCAGCGGCAGGCCGAAGCGCTCAAAGCGCGACAGAATCTCCTCCACGCGCTCGCGGCCCATATAGCCTTGATGCTGGTGTGTCTGGAGTCCGATGACGTCGATGGGTACGCCCGCCTCAAGACATTCCTCGATGAGCCGCTCGTACCGCGGGGAGAGGTTAAAGTCATTGATCAGCAGAACCGATTCCGGATTGGCCTGCCGCGCGGCGGCGAACACCTCGCGCACGATGCCCGCGCGGCCCAGCTCCTTGCAAAGGCGGGTCACGGCGTTGTCGTACTTGTCAAACTCGGGCATGATGACGACCTCGTTGATGACATCCCAGGCGTCAATGAGGCCCTTAAACTCCTCCACCTCGCGGCGGACGCGGGACAGCTGCTTTTGGAGGGCCGTTTTACCGTCGTATTTCATCAGCCAATCGGCGCAGACGGTATGCCAGCAGAGCGGGTGCCCCTTGAGGGCCACGCCCCGGTCACGGAAGTACCGGGCGGCGGCCAGCAGGCGGCGCGTGTCGGGCTTGCCCTCCTGCGGCTCAAAGCGGCCCCAGTAGAACGGCAGCGTGGCGTAGTTGTGCAGTGCGAAGGTCTTGTCCAGCCGGTCCTTGAGGAACGCGGAGCGCTCCTCGCCCAGCGGCGTGCCGTCGGGATTGCCTCCGGCGTACTCCACGGCGTCAAAGCCGCCGCACCCGAAGCGGAACTCGTGACTGATCTGCCGCAGGCGCACCGGCTCGTTGGCCAGCGGCTCGCCGTCCGATTTGAGGAAACGCAGATGAGTCGTGTTTTTGCGGGACGCATAATTGGAAGCCATGACAGGTCATCCTTTTCATCATTTTGCCGCTTGTTTCTCCTAAATTCCAGGAATCAGCAAGCCGCAATGAGGATTATACACCATCTCTTCAAAAAAGGCAATGGGCATAATGGAATTAAAACCGCCGCCCGTCATGACGGCGCGGGGCGTTTTTCAATCCCGTCCCGCATTGACAACGCTCCCCTTGGCGTGATATGATTCTTCCAACCGGAAAGGAGGGGCCGAAATTGCTGAAAACAGGCGCGGAAATCGTGGTGGAATGTATTTTAGAGCAGGGAACCGATACCGTGTTCGGCCTGCCGGGAGGGTCGATCCTGCCGGTCTTCGACGCGCTCGGCGCGGCGCGGGAACGGATCACCTGCGTCCTGACCTCGCATGAGCAGGCGGCGGCGCACGCGGCGGACGGGTACGCCCGGGCCGCGGGCCGGCCCGGCGTCTGCGTCGCCACGGGAGGGCCGGGCGCGACCAACCTTTGCACCGGCATCGCGGCGGCCTATATGGATTCCGTTCCGATGGTATGCGTTACCGGCAACATCCCCGCCGCGCGCATCGGTACCGACAGCTTTCAGGAAATCGACATCGTCGGTATGACCATCCCCGTCACCAAGCATAACTATCAGGTCAAGCGCACCGACGCCGTCGCCGAGACCCTGCGCGAGGCGTTCGCGCTGTCGGTCAGCGGGCGGCCCGGGCCGGTGCTGGTCGATATCGCCACGGACGCCCTGCGCGGCGCCGCCGCCTTTACGCCGGCCGCCCCCGCGCCGCCGCCGCCGGACGCGCCCGTCTCGCCCCTGAAGGCGGAGCCTCTGCTGGAACGCATCCAGCGCGCGCAGGCCCCGCTGATTCTCGCGGGCGGCGGTATTCTGCGCGCCGGGGCCTCCTCGCGTCTGGCGGAGCTGGCGGAGCTGCTGGACGTGCCGGTCGTGACGACGCTGATGGGGCTGGGCGCCATCCCGTCCGCGCATCCGCTGTTCCTCGGCATGATCGGGGCCTACGGCAACCGGGAGGCCAACGAGGCCTTGAGCCGCGCCGACCTGTTGATCGCCGCCGGCGTGCGCTTTTCGGACCGCAGTGTCTGCGGCACCGCTCTGGCGGAAGGCAGGCTGCCGGTCATTCATCTGGACATAGACCGTTCCGAAATCGGAAAGAACCTACCCGCCGAACAGTTCCTGGCGTCGGACGCCAAAACCGCGCTGGACCTTCTGCTGCGCTGCGGCCCCCGCAAGCACCCCGAATGGCGGGCGTGGCTGGAGACCGCGCGCGGCGCGCGCGCCCCCGCGGCGGGGTACGCGGAGCGGCTGATTGACAGGCTGGGAAGCATTCTGGGCCCCACGGGGAGCGCGCCTTATAACGCGCTGGTCTGTACAGACGTGGGACAGCATCAGATGTGGTGCGCGCGTTTGCTGCGGCACGCCAAGCCCGGGCATTTCCTGACCTCGGGCGGCGCGGGCGCGATGGGCTTCGGGCTGGGGGCGGCCATCGGGGCGCAGTGCGCGTGCCCCGAAAAAACGGTCGTGCTGGTCACCGGAGACGGCTCGCTTCTGATGTCGCTGGGCGAGCTTGCCGTCGTCGCGCGCAACCGTCTGCCCGTCATCATCGTGGTCGTCAACAATCGGGCGCTGGGCATGATCCGCAAATTTCAGGAGGAGCAGTTTGACAGCCGCTACTTCGCCGCCGATCTGGACGGCGGCCCCGACTTCGCGCTTCTGGCGGAGGCGTTCGGAATCAGCGGCGGCGCAAACGATACCCTCGACGCGTTCGGGGCGCAGTTCCGCCAGGCGCTGGAACGCCGCCGGCCCGCTTTGCTGGACTGCCGCGTTCCGAAGGAATAGCCGCGATATCACAGAGATAGGAGCCATCAGTATGGAACGGCATGTATTGTCCGTATTGGTCGATAACTCGGCCGGGGTGCTGGAGCGCGTCGCGGGACTGATTTCGCGCCGCGGCTTTAATATCGACTCGCTCAGCGTCGGGGAGACGGGCGACCCGCAGGTATCGCGGATGACCATTCTGCTCACCTGCGACCGCAGAGCGCAGGACCAGATCGTACAGCAGCTTCGCAAGCAGGTATTCGTGCGTAAAATCCAGATTCTTCCTCCTGAGGCGCGCGTCATGCGCGAATTGCTGTTGCTCAAGGTATCCACCCGCAGTGAAGGCTCCGCCGCGCCGGGCCGCCGCGCCGAGATTCTGGACATTGCCAACGTGTTCCGCGCGAAGGTCATCGACGTGTCCGTGGACAGCCTGACGCTGGAGATCACGGGGGAGACGGAGAAATCGGAGGCGCTGATCCGCATTTTGAGCGAATACGGCATTCTGGAGATCACGCGCACCGGTTCCACGGCGCTGCGACGCGG
>WRLJ01000073.1 GCA_009777685.1 Oscillospiraceae bacterium
TTTCCCATAACGTCCGCCGTTTCCCGCGCCGTGTTCGTCGGGGATGTTTTGCCGCCCCCGCTCTTGCTCTGTTCCGCAACCTGTGCTATAATACCCTCAAACCATACATAAGGAGTTGTAGACTATGGCATTGGTCACCACCACCGAAATGTTCCGGAAAGCCTACGAGGGCGGGTACGCCATCGGCGCGTTCAACGTCAACAACATGGAGATCATCCAGGGCATCACCGAGGCCGCCGCCGAGGAAAAGGCCCCGCTGATCCTGCAGGTGTCCGCCGGCGCGCGCAAGTACGCCAAGCACGGCTACCTGATGAAGCTCATCGAGGCCGCCGTCGCCGACACGGGTCTTCCCATCGCCGTGCATCTCGACCACGGCGACGATTTTGAAATCTGCAAGAGCTGCATCGACGGCGGGTTTACCTCCGTGATGATCGACGGCTCCAAGCACGCCTTCGAGGACAACATCCGCCTGACCAAGCAGGTCGTTGACTACGCGCATTCAAAGGGCGTCGTCGTGGAGGGCGAGCTGGGCAAGCTGGCGGGCGTCGAGGACGACGTCAACGTCGCCGACGAGGACGCGCAGTTCACCGACCCCGCCGAGGTCGAGGAATTCGTGACCCAAACGGGCGTGGACAGCCTAGCCATCGCCATCGGGACCTCCCACGGCGCGTATAAGTTCAAGCCCGGCCAGACGCCGCGCCTGCGCTTTGACATTCTGGAGGACATTCAAAAGCGCCTGCCGAACTTCCCCATCGTTCTGCACGGCGCGTCCAGCGTGATTCCCGAGTTCGTGGCCACGGTCAATCAATACGGCGGCCGGATGCCCGACGCCATCGGGATTCCCGAGGAAATGCTGCGCCAGGCCGCCAAAAGCGCGGTCTGCAAGATCAACATCGACTCCGACCTGCGGCTGGCAATGACCGCCACCCTCCGCGAGTACATGGCTCTGCACCCCGACCACTTTGACCCGCGCCAGTACCTGACCCCCGCCAGAACGGCGATCAAGGATATGGTCAAGCGGAAGCTGGTCAACGTCCTGGGCTGCAGCGGCAAAGCGTAATCCCCGATCTCTCAGGCTCCCGTCACATAATGCGTGCCCGCGCTTTCCGGCCTTCCCGCCGCGCTTTCCAGCACGCACAGAGCGGCGGAGGCCATGTTCAGGGTCTCGAGAGAATCCCGGCCATGGGTTTGCCGCGCTTGGAGCGCGTCTAAGATGCCGCGCATCTCCGTTGCGCCGCGCTCCAGTCCGCGCAGAGTGCGAATGATGCCCGCGTCGCGGTCGCAGACGGCCCGGATGGCCGCGCGTTCCCCCTCCGTATCGTCCCCGCCGCCTTGCCAGCCCGGCAGGGCGGCGATTTCCGCTTTTCCCCGCGGCGCGGCGCCCCCGCCGATATGCGCGGCGCAGCGGCGTCCGAACACCAGGCACTCCAGCATGGAGTTGGACGCCAGCCGGTTGGCCCCATGCACGCCCGTGCAGGCGTTCTCGCCGACGGCGTACAGCCCGGGCAGGCTCGTTTCGGCATACAGCCCCGTGGCGACCCCGCCGACCATATAGTGCTGGACCGGCGCGACGGGGATGCGGTCCCTTTCGATGTACAGTCCCCGCGCGGCGCACTCGGCATAGATGGTGGGAAAGCGTCTTTGCAAAAACGCCTTCCCCTTGGCCGTGACGTCCAGATAGACGCACGGATGCCCGCTCCGCGTCATTTCGCGGGCGATGGCGCGGGACACCACATCGCGGGGGGCCAGCTCCGCCAGCTCGTGCCGCCCGGCCATAAAACGCTCCCCGGCGGCGTTGAGCAGCAGCGCGCCCTCCCCGCGCAGAGCCTCGGAAATCAGAAAGGCGCGCCCGGAGGGCATCCGCTCCTCATACAGGCCGGTGGGGTGGAATTGCACAAACTCCATATTTTTCAATTCCGCGCCGGCGCGCCGCGCCGCGGCCACGCCGTCCCCCGTGGCGACGGCGGGGTTGGTGGTGCGGCTGTAGATGCGCCCCGCCCCGCCCGCGCAGAGAATCACACAGCGCGCCGAAACGGCGCAGGGCACGCCGCCCGACCACACATAAGCGCCGGTCACGCGCTCCGCGTCCCGGAGCAGGCCGGCAAAGAAGCTCCGCTCCCAAAAGCGGATGTTGTCCCGCTCTCCGGCGGCGGCGGCCAGGGTTTTGACCGTCTCGCGGCCCGTGGCGTCGCCGCCCGCGTGGACGACGCGGCTGTGCCTGTGCCCGCCCTCGCGCGTGACGGACAGCGTGCCGTCCGGCGCGAGGTCAAAGGGGACCGCCATCCGGCGCAGAATCTCAATCTCGCGCGGAGCCTCGGAGACAAGAACGCGCACGGCGGCCTCGTCACACAGCCCCGCCCCGGCCTCCAGCGTATCCCGCAGATGCAGCTCCGGATCGTCACCCGCGCCGACGGCGGCGGCGATACCGCCCTGGGCCAGCCAGGAAATCGAGGTGTCCGCGTTCTCCTTGGTCACGAACAGCACACGCAGGCGCGGGTCGATATGCAGGGCGGCGTACAGCCCCGCAAGCCCGCAGCCGATAATCAGGACATCGGTTTCGTGATGCTCGACCGTCAATGCCAGCCTTCCTTTCCTCTCTTACGGCTGCACCGCCACCATGTGCTCCAGGCAGACCCGCGCCTGGTCCGCGGTCCCCGCGTCCAGCTCCACCCGCGGCGCGAGTGTCTCCAGCGCGCGGCAAACGTCTTCCAGCGTCGTTTTCTTCATGTTCACGCAGGTAAACCCCGCGCGCAGCAGGTAACACCGGCGGCCCGGGGCGGTGCGCTCCAGACGGCGGACGACGCCCTCCTCCGTGCCGATGATGAACTCCGCACCCTCCGGGGCGGCCTCCACGGTGTTCAGTATGTACTCGGTGCTGCCCACGCCGTCGGCCAGACGCACGACCTCCGGCCGGCATTCGGGGTGGACCAGCAGCGCGGCGTCCGGGTGGGCCTCCCGCGCGGCGAGGGCGTCCCGCTCCGCGGCGATGTGATGGATGGGACAGTAACCGTCATACAGGTGAATCCGCTTTTCCGGCGTCTGCGAGGCGACATAGGCGCCCAGATTCCGGTCCGGCACGAAGATGATCTCGTCCTGCTCCAGCGAGCGGACCATCCGCACCGCGGAGGACGAGGTACAGCAGATATCCGATACGGCCTTGACCGCCGCGCTGGAATTGACATAGCACACCACCGCCGCGCCGGGGTATTGCTCCCGCATCCGCAGAACGTCCTCCGCCTCAATCATATCGGCCATCGGGCATCCCGCGTCGGGCACGGGCAGCAGGACGGTCTTGTCCGGCGCGAGCAGCTTGGCCGTCTCCGCCATAAACCGCACGCCGCACACAAGCAGGACGTCCTCCCGCGCGGCGGCGGCTTTCTTAGCCATTGTAAAGGAATCGCCCACAACGTGGGCGATTTCCTGAATGTCCATCGTTTGATAGTAATGGGCCAGAATCAACACGTTGCGTTCCTTTGCCAGACGCGCGGCCAGGCCCTGCCGTTCCGTCATGGCTTTTCCCCGCCGTGGCCGGAATGCCCGCAGCAGCCCCCGCCGCAGGGGGAGCCGTCCTCTACCTCCAGCGTCATCTGCTGGCCGCAGGCAAGGCATGTCACCGCGCCCGTGCGCAGATGCTCGGCGCTGATCCCGACGGGATTCCCGCACGCGACACAGCGCGGGTCCCCGTCTCCGCCGCCGCCGCTGTCCTCCGCGCCGTCCTCGTCGTTGTCGCTGCCGGCAAAGCCGTTCAGCGCGCCGGGGAACATGCGGATGCGCGAATCGCCGTCCGGCTCCTCGCCGTAGACGTCGGTAATCAGGTCGTCCACGCTCTCCTCGAGGTCATGGACCCGCAGGCCGGTCTCCAAAACCGACCCGGCCATTTCGCCGAGCAGATCGACAATCGCCAGCAGAAGCCGGCCCTCCGGCGTGGTCTCCCGGATGTCCAAACCGTCCGCCAACCCGCGGACATATCCCATCTTTTCAGAAATGCCCATAATCGGTCAATCCTTTGCCCTTTCCATATATTCACCCGTCCGCGTGTCGATGCGGATGCGTTCCCCGTTATCGATAAAGAGCGGCACACGCACAACGGCGCCGGTCTCCACGGTGGCGGGCTTCAATACGTTGGTCGCCGTATCGCCGCGGAAGCCCGGTTCCGTCTCGGTGATCAGCAATTCAACGAATGTAGGCGGCTCCAGGCCGAACACGCCGCCCTTGTAGGACAGCACCTTGCAAACCATGTTTTCCTTAACGAACGCGAAACCGTCGCCCAGCACATCGCGGGCGATCGGCGTCTGCTCATAGGTTTCGTTGTCCATGAAATAGTATAGGTCGCCGTCCTGATAAAGATACTCCATATCGCGCCGTTCGATAAAAGCGTTTTCAAATTTATCCGTGGGATTGAAGGTGCGCTCGGTGATGCCGCCGGTAATGACGTTCTTCATCTTCACGCGCACAAAGGCCGCGCCTTTGCCCGGCTTGACATGCTGAAACTCGACGACTTGCAGAACCTGCCCGTCCATCTCAAAGGTGATGCCGTTGCGGAAATCCCCTGCGGAAATCATGATCCGTTCACTCTCCTCGCGTTTAATCCCCACCATTCTATAGCAAACCGGAAGAGATGTCAATTGAGAATTGCGAATTTCGGGGACGGGGCGGTCCAAATGTCTCCCGCCCCGCAGTCTGACGCCCGTCAAAGCCGCAGGTCTTCCTCCGTATAGCCCGTTTTCAGCCGGGCCTGCGGCGCGGGGACGCGCTTGAGCGGATCGTAGACAAAGGAGCGGCAGGCGGCATGAACCGCTACAACGCCGTGCCGGCCGCAGATGACATTGTCGCTGTTGAGCATATCCCCGCGCTTGCAGTACGCGCAGCGCGGCTCCATTTTTTTGCGGAAAAGATGGTTCATGACCCGCAGCTCCTTTTTGATATGAATGGCGGATGAGATCGCCCCGCCTGATCTTTCATTTTCCCCCGTTAGCGCAAAAACTGCCGCTCCAGCTGCGAGCGCGTCAGCCGGATGGCCACGGGCCGCCCGTGCGGGCAGTGGCGCAGGTCCGGAGTCTCCATCACAAGCGCGGTCAGGGCGAGCAAATCGTCGGGATCGCCGCGCCCGGAGAGCTTGATGGCCGCCTGGCAGGCGACGGCGCGCAGCGCCTCCTCCCGCAGAACCGGCATCGGACCGCCGGACAGCAGCTTTTCGGCAATTTCAGACAGCAGCGCGGGCGCTTCCTCCGGCGCGAGGAAGTCCGGAGCCGCGCGCAGCAGCAGCATCCCGCCGAAATCCTCCAGCAAAAATCCGGCGCACCGCAGTAAATCGTCCTCCCGCAGCAGAACGGCGCACAGCCGCGCGGGCAGAGCGACGGTCTTCGGCGCGATCAACATCTGGCTCATCGGTTCGCTGTTCCGGGCCTTCAGACGCTCAAACAGCACCCGCTCGTGCGCCGCGTGCTTGTCGATCATCCACAGCGCGTCGGCGGATTCCACCAGCAGATAGCCGCCCAGCGCCTGCCCGATCAGCCGCCAGAAAACCGTTTCTCGCGGAGAGTCCGTTTCCTGCGGGGAGTCCGTTTCCCGCGGGGAAACCGTTTCCCCCGGGAAGACCGTCTCCTGCGAGACCGGTTCACTCCGTTCCCGCGGCACGACCCGGGCAATGGGAACGCCGCGTATGTAGGCGTCCAGGCCCGGCGTGACCGGCGGCAGGGAGACGCTTTCCGCCTGCTCCAGCTGCTCCGCCGAGACCAGCTCGGTCCTCAGCCCCGAATGAAGCTCCGCCGGGGGGAGCCCGCCGTGCGCGGCCATCCGCAAATCCGCGTGCGCCTCCTGCGAGGCGAGCGCGGAGCGCACGGCGTAGTAGACCGCGTCGAACACCTCGCGCTCGCGGGCAAATTTGATTTCCGACTTGGCCGGATGCACGTTGACGTCAAACTCCGACGGGGGCAGGGTCAGGTGCAGAACGCAGACCGGCATCCGCCCGGCGGGTATGGCGTTGCGGAAGCCCTCCTCCAGCGCGGCGTACAGCGTCCGGCTCCGCACGGGACGGCCCAGCACGAAGAAATACTGCATGGCCCGCGTGCCGCGCGTGACCGACGGCTTGCCGGCAAAGCCCGAAACGCGGATGGCGTCCTTCTCATGCTCCGCCGCCAAAAGCCCCTGCCCGAACGCGCTTCCGAACAGGCTGTAGACGGCACTGAGCAGCTTGCCGTCGCCGGGGGTGTGGAAGACCTCCGCGCCGTCCTTCAGCAGACGGAAGCTGACGTCGGGCCGCGCCATCGCGGCGCGCAGGACGGCGTCCTGGATCTGCCCGGCCTCGGTCGCGTCGCGTTTGAGGAATTTCTGCCGCGCGGGGACATTGCGGAACAGGTCGCGCACGATGACCGTCGTGCCCTCCGGACAGCCCGCCTCGCGGGGTTCCTCCGCCGCCCCGGCGTTCAGCGTCAGCGAGAGCCCCAGCGGCGCGCCCGTCTCCCGGGTCAGAACGTCCACGCGGCTGACGGCGGCAATGGCGGCCAGCGCCTCGCCCCGGAAGCCCATCGTCACGATGGCCTGCAAATCGTCCGCCGAGCGGATTTTGCTGGTCGCGTGGCGGCGGAAGGCCATGAGCGCGTCCTCCGCGCCCATGCCGCGCCCGTTGTCGGTGACGCGGATATAGGCCGTGCCGCCCTGCCGGAATTCCACCGTCACCGCGTCCGCCCCGGCGTCCACGGCGTTTTCGAGCAGTTCCTTGACCACCCCGGCGGGGCGTTCAACCACCTCGCCGGCGGCAATCAAATCGGCGACATGCGCGTCGAGAACACGAATCCGGCTCACGGACCCTCACCCGCCTTTTTGCGCAGGGAAAACAGCAAATTCAGCGCCTCCAGCGGCGTCAGCGTCTCCAAATCCAGCGCGCGCAGTTCGCGCAGCAGCTCCTCTCCCGCCAGAGAGGCCAGCGAGATCTGCGGCTCCGGCGCGGTATCCTCTCCGGCGCGGCGGGAGACCCCGCGCGGGGAGGCGTCCCTGTCCTCCAGCTCCTTGAGAATGGCGCGGGCGCGGCGGACCACCGGCTCGGGCAGGCCGGCCATCCGCGCGACCTCCACGCCGTAGCTGTCGTCCGCGCCGCCCGGCACGATGCGCCGCAGGAACACAATCTCCTCGCCGCGCTTCTTGACGGCGACGTTGTAGTTGCGCACGCCGGGCAATTGCGTCTCCAGGTCGGTCAGCTCGTGGTAATGCGTGGCGAACAGCGTCCTGGCGCGGACGCGCTTATGGATATGCTCCAGCGTCGCGCGCGCCACGCTCATGCCGTC
>WRLJ01000074.1 GCA_009777685.1 Oscillospiraceae bacterium
TCGCGGCGCGGCGGGGGGGGGGGGGGGGGCGGCCGCCCGGAAGGGGGTTGTGTTATGTGGCTGCCGCCCGGCGGGGCGGGGGGAGGAGGAGACGGGGCGGCAGGAGGGGGACCCAGGGCGGCGGACCTCGCCCCGCCGCCCCGTGTCTGTGAAGAATTTTATAAAATTTTTAATAAAAAGAATTGACAAATGCACGGTGCGTGTTGTACATTATAATCAATCGAGCTTCAACGCGTCCCGCCGTGCCATGCCGGTCAAGCGCCGGGAGCCGCGCAGGGCAGGGCCGCGTAAACTACATCCAGAATCCTCCGCAGCACGGGCAGCAGCGGGCCATGAAACAGGCGTTTCTCTTTGGGGTCCGCTGTGCCGAAAACGAAGATAAGGAGAGGGTTGCCCATGAACACAGGCTGAGGCGTTTCCAACATCAACGAGGCTATAATAACCAATAATTTGTGAAAGGGGTTAACAAAATGAGGGCAAAACGATTTCTTTCTTTGGCGCTGGCGGTGGCTCTGCTGATCCCCGCGGTCAGCCTGTCCCCGTCCTCCAAAGCCGCCGCGGCGGACCCGGTGTCTATTTTGGGCATTTGGGACTTCCGCAATGAAATAGACAACTGGAAAAGCTCCACCGACGATATGTTCACGGCTGAGCTTCAGGCGAAAGAGTTCAGCTCAAGAGCAGTTTTTCCGGTCCAGCAGATGGCCGACTATACCAAGCCCTTTGAAATCACGTTTAATGTGACCTACCCGTCTGACCCGGCATCCAAATCGAGGTTCTATATGGAGCTGACCGGTCCTGGCTGGACGCCTATTTTAGCTGGGCATATAAGCGTACTTAACGATGTTCAGCTGCAGGTCCTTGCGGAGGAATGGTGGTCTGGCCAAGCTAATTGGTCCAGCTCATTGTCCAGCAGAGCCTTCACGGTCCGCTTTACTTATGACGGTACGGACATGGCGCTTTTCGTCGGGACAGATGGCGCCTGGTCAGATCCGGTGGCTTTCCCCAATGTCAACATGAGCGATTTTTCTCAAATAGTGATTCAGATGGGAGAAGGACCCTCGGCCGATTTCTTCTCATTCTCCGATTTTTCCGTCCGCAATACCGGACTTGGAGCGGCGGTAGACTGGACGGCGATGGATACCAGCTATGCGTCCGGGTATAACAACACCGGCGTCGCCGCTTACGGCACTACGGACGGCGACATTGTGATTGACTCGCAGGGACAAGCCAACAACGGCCCCCGCGCAAAGCTGGCTGAGACGCTGCCCGACGAGTATGAAATCACCTTTAACTTGGACCATCTCGCGGCCTATAGAAATAACCACGCTGCCTTTCCCAAGGGCTCTTTCGCGCTGCTTCTGATGGATGCCAATGACGTGACGGTCGCCGAGCTGAACATGGACTATCAGCTCGACAGGCAGTTTTACCCCGGCACCGGGTTTGTCGGCGGCGCTTGGAAAACGCTGACGGAATGGCCTATGCAGGTCTCGCTCAAGCGTGAGGGAAGCGGCAACACCGTGACGGTTACGGTGCAAAACGTGAGCGGCGGTGCAGAAACAGTCACCTCCGCTACCATCACCAATTTGAACACGGTGACGCAGTTCGGAATCAAAGCGATTGGCGCAAGAATCGCGATCACCGGCATTGACGTCGAAGACCTGGCCCCGGCTGTGGTTTCGGGCTGGAATACGACAACGCCCGGCAGCGGCGTCGTTCGTGCGGAGGAGCCGGGTGTTAGTGGGGATTCCTATCCTCTTTCCGGGTCTACCTTTAACCTGACCGGCCGCCAAGCCTACACCGTGACCATCCCGCTGACAGGCGACGGCAACGGGCTGCGCGAGACGAGCGGAACGGCCGGGCGCGGCTTCGGCGCGCTCCTGACCGGCACGGCGGGCGGCGGATTTGAAATTCCGTTTATGTTTGAACTGACGTCGGCGACGGCATACCAGCTGACCGCCGGAACGACGGAGGTTTTGGACGCGGGAAAAACCACGAACATTAATAATACTGCGTCCCTCTTCATGGAGATTACGCGGGCGCAGAGCAACCCGGACAAACTGATGGTGACGGTCAAGCAGACCGTCAGTGGGCGCGACATCGTCAGGATGCAGGCATGGACGCAGGAGCTGTCTAACATCAACAGCATCACCGGCGTCAGCCTCTATGCCAAAGGCTCCGGCAACATAGACTTCGCCGCGGGCAGGACCACAGAGTCACACCCGATTGTCGAGCCGGCGGAGACGGTCAGCGGCGCCGTTATCTGGGGCACCGACCCGGGCAAGGCGTCGAACTGGACCCCCACCGTCGGCGCGAACGGTCTGCTCGGCATCACACTGTCCGGCAACACCGACACGCAGAATAAAGCATGGCTGATGGAACAGCTCGACGGGAACACATGGACGGCGACCGTTTCCTTCAACCGTCTCAACAGCGGGCATCTCGCGTTTGCGCTGGCGGACACCGATGGCGCGGAGCGCGTTTTCACCCGTTTGCAATTTGACAGCGGCCAGATGTACTACGGCATACAGATTAACCAAATCAGCGGGGGCTGGACCACGGTCGGCGATGCCTCTTGGTCGGGCCATACGTGGGTCAACCCGCCGTCCGGCAAGCTGACGCTCACCTTTACCCGCGTCAACGGGGGCAACGTCGTGGTGACAATCACCGGCGCGGGCGGCTTCCGCGTGCAGCAGACCCTCCCGGCGTCGACTTTCGGCGCGGAATTTGACGCCAGCAAAAGGCTGATGCTCATCGGCGAGCACAGCACAAACGCCGCCTTCACCGACGTGCAGGTGACCGGCGCGTTCACCCCGGGCATAAACCACGGGGCCGCGGCGGATACGGTGGTTGACCTCATGCTCGGCAAGTGGCTGGAAAACGCGGGAACGCCTACCGAGAGAATCCGGTCAACATGGTGGGGCGTGCCCTGTGTGAATGGCGTTCACGGTAGTCCTGGCGGCGTGAGCTGTCGCGGAGGCTCCGGAGGCTGCGAAGGGAGTCCGTGGGAACGCGCGACGCTGCTGTTCGGGCTGGAGTCCTATCTGGAGCTTCTGCGTAAGGACGCGGCGGAAAATGCCGCTGAGATTACGCGGATTGAAAACCTCTTCAAATCCGACGCGGCGCGCGTGGCAAACGGCAGCATATATGACCAAGCTAGGCTCAGACTAGCCGGCGACGCCAGATATAACACCGCTCATGACGACAGCGGCTGGACGCTGCTGTGGCTGCTCAACCTGTACAAATACGCGGAACCGGCGGACCAAACGACCATTCTGGGAATAGCGCAGGATTTGTTCACCGACTGCATAGCCAAGTTCTATGATGAAGCCACCGGCGGTATGTGGTACAGGCTTGACGACATCAACACCAAGCAGTATTACTCGCTGTACGCCTCCGCCATCGCGCTGGGCGGTCTGGAACTCGACAGAATTAACAATGATACGGCCAACAGAGCGAACGCGAAGAAGATTTATGACGGCATACAGAAGCTGTTGGGCCGCCCGGACGGGCTGTACTGGGCAGACTGGGGCTTCGACGGGCCTAAAGGCAAGGAAAGGCCGTACGACATCCGCGACTTCGGCAGTGTCAGCTTCATTGCCGGCAATATGCTGATGGCCGCCCTGCACGTCCGCTTCGACGACCTCCCCAAAGCGAAAACCACCGCGAACGGCATCGCGGCTTACCAAAGCAGCAACGGCGGCTATATGAACGACCGCGACGCGTGGGCGAACGCGACGGGCCTGAGATGGTTCGTCCAAGAGGTCGTTCCGGCGCTGGACGCCAACGCGCGGGGGCTCCACGCATCAATGTTTGACGCCACCGCCCGCGCCATTATGAGCAATGTGACGGCAAACAGCGCCAACCCCATCGAGGGGCTTTCCGCCGACTGGTATGTGCCGGGCGGCAAGGGGTCTTGGTGGAATTCCCTAACTGCATCAAGCCCCGAGTTCCCCGCGACCAATACCACAGAGAGTCTGATGGTCGGCGCGAACACCATGCACTTTGTCGTGGCCGCGGCGCTGCTATTCGCGAACCCGAGCATAGAGACGCCGAGCGGGGGCAACTCCGCGCTGGCCGGTCTTGCGGTGGAGGACTTTAGCATCACTCCGGCTTTTAACGCAAATATTCTCGCCTACTCCTTAATGAGCGAGCTGCCGGATACCATGAGCGAAATCCGCTTGACGGTCACGGCCGCCTCCCCTGCCGACGCGCTGATTACAGTGAACGGCACTCCGTTTGACAGCGGTGTCCCGAAGACAATCGCCGTTAGCAGCGGGGCAAACAACATAAACATTGTGGTGAAGAGCGGCGGGGCCACGCGCCTGTACACCCTGACGGCCACCCAGGCAACCCTTCCGCCTCCGCCTCCCCCGCCGCCGCCTCCTCCCCCGCCGCCCGAGCCGGAACCGGATGTACTCCTGAATGACGACGGCGTCGAGGGCGTCTGGGAAGAGGACACCTATGTGATTACCGTGACGTCCGATATGTTCCCGTCCGACGAGCCGCCTGAAACCCCTGATCCCGAAGACCCGGAAATTCCGTCCGGCGGCCTCTATTCGCAGGATCGCGGCATACCGCAGCAGTATATATACTCCAAGGTGGAGCCGCTCCTGCTGCGCCTGGATTCCGAGGATGTCGACGCATGGCCGGAGATGGAATTGCTGATTCATACGCCCTCCGGGATCACGGTCATCGGAACCGCGCATTTGCAGGCGCTCCGCGGCGACGAAGCCTCCAAAATTGAGATTCTTATATCCTCCGGAAGCCTGGTTCTCACCGTTCTGGAAGACGGCCAGCCCATTTCCTGGCCGGAGGACATGCCGCCCATGCTGCTGGGCGTACCCTACGAACTGCAAAAAGGGCAGATGGGCGAACAGGTAGTGGCCTTCCGGCATGAGGAGGATGGGGAGAAAACATGGATTCCCAACTCCCGCTATATGAGCGGCTATGTGTTCCTGCTGGCCACCGAGAGCGGCCGCTATGACGCCGAACACCGGAACGTATCGGATCTGCCGCGTGATTCAGCGTACTTAGCCGCGCGCGGTATCTGGGAAGGCATCGATTCCCCCGATCTGGACAGCACGGACCCTGTCGCCCGGGAAGAAAGCCTGGCCGCGCATCTCATTCTGTTTGGTCTTATGGCCGAGGGCGAGAATTTCCTCGACGCGGAGGAAGGAGCCTACTACGCGCCCTATCTGGCCGCGGCACGGGCGCTGGGCATCGTCGTCGGGAACGGGGAGGACCTGTTCGGCGTCGGGCTGGCTCTCAGCCATGAGCAGCTGATCACCATGCTGGCCAACACCCTGTCCAACGCGCTTCGGAATGAAGCGGCGGCGCCGTTAAGCGCACTGGACGGTATACCCGATTTGGATGAATTGGCGGAATACGCCCGGCAAAGGACCGCTAATTTGATCGCCTCCGGTATGATACCCGCTAATCAGGCGCTGACCCCCAAGGCCCCGGTTACTTACGCCGACCTCGCGCAGTATTTGGCCGCCGCTTCCCGCACGGTCATCAGCGGCGTCAATACCGCCATATTCCCGGACCGGTCGGACGAATGGATCGGGGACGGGGAATGGATCCACGGCATCAGCAATCTGGGCGTTCCCACAGTCACATCCCGCATCAATCCCAGCGCAAGCCGCGCCTGGTATCACGACGGCCTTCCCAATGGGGAGTGGACTGTCCGCGCGACCATAGAGTATTTCGACACTGAATTCGATGCCCGGAGCGCTCGCCTCGCGTTCGGGAGCAAGAATCAAAGCGGGGGTTATGATCTAACCGGCATGTTCACGGTAAACCGCGGCTTTGACGACAAAATTGAACTGCAGTTCCAGACCCTTTCCGGCGGCGTGTGGTCAGACCCCCCCTATCTGAGCGTCACGGACGAAGAAGTGCAGCCCGGCGAGATTCTGACCATGAGGCTTACCCGGAAGGCGGGCGCCAACACCATACTTGTCGAAATCACCGGCAATATGGGGTACGCCTTCTCGCAGGAAACCGCCCCCATTCCGGCGGGAGAACTCGCGGCTCTGAGGGAAGTCGGCCTGGCCAATCATTTGAGCATCGTCCGCTTTTCCAATCTTTTTGCCGGCTCGCCGGAGGATGAGCTGGACTACCTTTGGGCCATCCCCACCATTCCCGTCGCCTCGGAGACCATAGAGCTGCCGCCTGAGCTGTATCAGCCGCGTGAGGCGGACGCCATCCATCAGAGCGATTGGCCCCTGGGAGAGGCCGCCGGCTGGAGCTTTGACGGGGAATCGCTGGCCGTTGACACAAAAGGACGGGGTTCCGCCGGACTGGTCTGGAATACGAAGGACAGATTCGGCAAGGGATTCTTCCTCCAGGCCAGCGCCGAGTTTACGGAATCGTATCACGAACACGAAATCCATGTCCTCCGCTTCTATCTCGCGGATGAAAATTACGGTCTCAGGACGATATTCACCATCAGACATTCTCCGAGCAACAATTCACTGCTGATCGAGTTCCAGGGATATATGAACGAGGTCTGGGCAACCTATATCGTCGCCAACGAATGGTTTGACGTCGGAGACCATGAGACCGTGACGTTCCTGATGACCCGGGACCCCGGAGAGAACACGGTATCCATTACAGTCCTAACCGATCAAGGGTACCGCCGGACGATCACCTCCTCGGCAATCCCGCCTTCTTTCCTGAACACGATTCGTACCGTGGGGATCACCGCGGAGGACTCCGCGTTCCGCGTTAGCGGCATCGTGATCGAAGATTTCTAGAAGACCGCATTCCCGGTAAAGACGGGGAAGCCTGAGGAGAGACCTCAGACCGCGGACAAAGCCCCCTGTTGGCTTCGTCAACAGGGGGCTTTTGAATTGCCCCTGGGGGGCCCGCTATAATTTTTCATATTTTTTTATAAAATGAGTTGACAAATTAAAGGGCTTGTGTTAGAATAATTCCACAGACCGGTGGGCGTAATTCGGTGTTTTTTGTGCAATCAACAATATTCTCCGAATAGTCCGCCGACGCTTTCTCTTGATTTGTTCAAGAGAGCACCCATTTCCCCCAAAAATAAAAAGGAGGCATTTCCCATGAAAAAGCAAATTTCCCTGTCCCTCGCGGTCCTGCTCTGCCTGACGATGGCGGCGATTCCGGTCCTGGCGGCCCAAGACGACTACACCTACGAAGACGGCGCGGCCTACCAAAACGGCGATATCCTCATCGAC
>WRLJ01000075.1 GCA_009777685.1 Oscillospiraceae bacterium
CATGGAACTGCTCGTGGATTTCCGGCGCGTCGTCCACGGCCAAAATCCGCACATTGTCCCAATTGACGCCGGGGGAAAGCAGGGAACGGGGATTTTTCGCGCCGCGCCGCACCTGGACGATAAAGATGAACCGCGCGCCCTGGCCCAGCTCCGATTCGATCCATATCCGGCCGCCCATCAGCTCGACGATCCGTTTGGAAATCCCAAGCCCCAGCCCCGTGCCGCCGTATTCGCGGCTGGTTCCGCTCTCCGCCTGCTCAAACATCTCAAAGAGCTTTTCATGCTGCTCGGGGGCGATGCCGATACCGTTGTCGGCCACCTCGATGCGCAGCTCGCAGTCCTCGCCGTTCTCACATTCCAGATACGCCTCCAGCCGGATTTCCCCGCCCTCCGGCGTAAACTTGATCGCGTTGGAGAGAAGGTTGGCCAGCACCTGCACCAGCCGCTGGTCGTCTCCGATCAGGAATTTGGGTATCTTCCGGTCGATATACACAGAAAACATCTGCCGCTTTTCCTCAATGCGGAAATGGGTCACGGTCGTTACCTTTTGCAGCATCTTTTCAAAATTAAACTCAACCGGCATCAGCACCAGCTTGTTGGCCTCGATCTTCGCCATGTCGAGAACGTCGTTGATGACGCCGAGAAGGTGGGAGGAGGCGTCCCCGATCTTGCCCAGGGCGTAGTTCTTCTCCTCTACGCTTTCCGATCTCTTTCCGATGACCGTCATGCCGATGATCGCGTTCATCGGGGTGCGCATTTCGTGGCTCATCACGGACAGGAAGTGGCTCTTGGCCTCGCTGGCCTGCTGGGCCTTCATGGCCTCTTCCTTCAGGAGGTTGTTGCGGCGGTTGGAGAAGGCCCCGGCAATGATCGAGCCGGACATGGTCGCCAGGCGGAACTCGCCCTCCGCCCAGTTGGCCTGCTCAAACATCGTAAAGAACACCAGATAGCCCGCGCGCTCCCCTTCGATCATCAGCGGGATATAGCAAAAGCTCTTCTCGTCCAGATTCGTCGCGGGATGCCGCTCGAAATAGCGGGCCGCCTCCTTCTCATAGAAGCATCCCGTTTTCTCCGCCTCGTCCAGGAGCGGCTGCCAATCCTCATACAGCAGCGAACGCCCCAGCGCCTTGGGCGTGTTCTCGTTGATGACGTTCTCATAGGTGCAGCGCAGAGAACCGTCCGGCTGAAACTCCAAAATGATCGCCCTGTCCGTCCCCGTGAAGCCGCGCAGCTCGAAAAGCGCGTTTTGAATCAGCTCATCGAAATCATACGGCTGGGTAAACGGCACGGAAAACTTGGAAATGAACTCCTGCGTGCGCGCGTTGCGGGCGTTGTAGTTTGCTTCCCGCAGGGCTTCCTCCATTTGCTTCTTTTCGGTGATATCCCGCGAGGTGCCGACCAGCCCGATGACCACGCCGTCCTGGATAATGGGGGCCTTCGTCGTTTCAAAATACCGCTCCGAGCCGTCATAGGCCGGAATCCAATGCTCGTCGATGAATTTTTGCTCCCCGTTAAAAATCCGCCGGTCCTGAGCGATCATTTTTTCCGCTACCTCAGGGGGGAATTTCAAGCCGTTGACGTCGTTTTTCCCGATAATATCGTCCATGTCGACGTTCAAATACCGGGCGGCGGCATGGTTGAGCAGCGTGTACTCAAAATTCAGATTTTTTCCAAACACAAAGTCCGGCATGGAGTTGATCATGGTTTGGAGGGTGTTCTGCTGAATCTCCAGCGCCTTCTGCGTTCTGTTGGATTCGTATAAGGCCTTTTGCAGCGTGTCCTCCATCCGTTTTCTCGCGCTGATATCCTCAATAATGGCAAGCGAGGAGAGCTTATCCTTATACATCACATTGCGGGAGGTGATCCGGGCCGTAAACGGCTCCCCGCTTAACCGGAAGCAGTCGAAATCCATCGTGGCCGTGTCCTGGGTAAAGAATTCGCCGGCCATCTCCGCCGTCGTTCTGCCGTTGGACTGTATTTCGGGCATAAAGTCAAAGGCGCTTTTGCCCGCCACGTCCCGCTCAAAGTCCTCGCAGCCGAAGATGTCCATCGACGCCTTGTTGGCGTACACCAGCTCCCCGTCGTCCTGATTGACGATCCTGATTCCGACGGGGATCGAGTTGAGCACGGTCATCATATTTTCATGCGCGTCAGTCACCTGCTCCAGCGCCGACTCCAGCCGCGCGGACGTGCTGCGGATGTCCAGCACCATTTCGTTGCGGAACAGCGCGCTGGTAAACAGCATACTGCCGGAGCGCAGGAGCGATTCCTCTTCTCCGGTGAATATCCTCTCCCTGTGGCAGTCGTCAAAGCCGACCTGGCCCCAAAACTGATTGTTGACCAGCACGGGGACCGCCAGGAAGGATAGGACGCCCTGGGCGGACAGCTGCGCCTGGGCCTGCGGAGAGAGGTTGCGCACCAAATTGTTGATGCACTCCCCTCGGGAGAGCGTTTCCTCCCAGCCGGGCACGGTTTCGCTGTAGGGCACGTTGATGGTCAGTTGGCTGCCGCGCTGGGGCGGGGCGCCTTCCGACCATTCGTACAGCTGGGTGCAGTGGAGCTTCCCGTCGATGGTATGGTTTTTCCAAATGCGCACCCGGTCGGCCGTGACGGCTTTCGCCAGCGCCGCCATGCTCCGGTAGAGCGCGTCTTCAAAGGAGTCTATATCCGCGTCCATCAGGAACGAACCCGCGCGGTTCAGCGCATGGAGCAGATTGCTCCGCAGCTCAAGCTCCTCCTGCGCTTTTTTGATATCCGTGATTTCAATGCAATGCTGGATATGGACCCGTTTGCCGCCGGGCCAATCGGCGTATTGATCGCTTTTCCGGTAGACCTGCCCCGTGACCTGGTTGTAATCCTCCCAGACGACCACCCCATCCGGATTTTCGTCAAGCTCGTGGCAGGGACAGAAATCACATCTTTCGGTCATGTCCTCCTGTAAAATCTCATAACAGGGCTTTCCGATCACGCTGTCGTCCAGATTGAAATGCTGCTTCATCCTCTCATTCATAAACAGCAGCTCATGGGTATCCGCGTCGCTCACATAGATCATCACGTCCGATTTGCTCAGGATGCTGGTCATATTGTCAAGCGACAGCTGAAGGTTTACGCTCTGGCGCCGGATCAGCCTTTCCCGGCGGGAAATGGCCACCGCCAAAACCATGATGAGAATCAGAGCCATCGACAGCACGACGATGAACACGGTCATATACGAGGCCTGCTGGCGCGCGAGCGCCCGGGAATAGTCAAAGACGCGGCTGGTCCAGTCCCGGACGATCTCTTCGGTATGTATATGGGTCATGGCCTTGCTGACGATCGCGCACAGGATGTCCTCGTCCTTGTGGAACCCAAACAGCGAGTCGGCGGTCGCGGGGAACACATAATTGACCTTATAGCCCGGTTTTTCCCGGTAGTTGATTTGATACCGGAGGATATAGTCCAGCGTGAAAAACAGGTCGATATCATTTTGCTCCAGCGCGTCCAGCGCTTCGTCATGCGTGCTGTAGACCTTGGAGTTTGAGTTGTCCGGGAAAAAGCGGCGGTACAGGTCATGGGTGGCGCAGCTTTCCACCAGCCCTACCCGCGCCTGCTCGATTTGGTGCAGCTCCAGATGAGGATCATCGAGCTTGGACAAAAATGCGTATGAGGAGGAAAAGTACGGCGTTTCAGACCAGAGGAACTGTTCCTTTCGTTCCTCGGTCAGCATCAGCTCGCAGATGATGGCCGCCTCGCCGGTACTGAGGGCTTCGAGTATCTCCCCCCAGGAGGCGTCCGGGTCGTTGATGACCTCAAACTCGATTCCGGTCATCCCGCTGATCATCTTCAAAACGTCCGCCGAGATGCCCTGAAACTCGTTCTCCCTTTCGTTGTAAAAGCTGATCGGATAGATATCCGTCCCCAAGACCAGGGGAACCGTTCCGCTCAGAGCGTCTATATACGCCCGCTCCTCCTCGGAAAAGGACTGATACAGCTTGTATCGCCTGTACTCATCGCTGCCGGCCCGGTACAGCTCATACAGCCGGCCCAGCCCCCCCGCCGCGAGATATTTGTCCAGCGCCGATATCAGCGGCTCAAAATCATCATTCGCGGTGGTCAGCGCAACGGGCGTGTACGCCAACGGCAGCAGATCATGGGTCAGGGTAAGGTCCGTGCCTTCGTAGTCGTAAGCGATTCTCGTCGAGATGCCTATGACGGCGTCTATCCGGCCGCTTTGGAGCATCTCAATTTCCGCCTCCGCGCTGAGAACCGGCATCGCTTCAAATTGCAGTTCGGGATACGCGTCCGCGATGAGGCTCAAAACGGCGCTGCCCGGCAAAACCCCGATCCGCAGGCCGTTGAGGTCCTCCGGCGTTTCCACTTTACGGTCTCCATACGTCAAAATTCCGAGCGAACGCTGGGCGACGGGGCTGGACATGTGAAACCGGCTCCGCCGCTCGGGGGTGATGGTATACTCGCTCGTGAAATCAAGCGTTCCGTTTTCAATGCTGTCCACAAGAACATCCCATTCATAAAATTCCAGCACAAAGGGAATCTCGAAAAGCCCGGACAGCAGCTCGCAGAACAGCGGAGAAAAGCCCGCGTAGGTTCCGTCCGGCAGGACAAACCCTTCCGTTGAAATCAGTCTCCCGAAGGAAAAGCTCTGCCGCGACGCCCGGAGGGCTTTGATCGCGTCGATTTCCGCGTTGGTAATGCCCGGTATGTCACGGTAGGATGTGACGGAGGCAATGTCGAAAGCCGGCTCCGGCGCGGCCATACAGCCCGCGAACCCGCCCAGGCAAAGGGCGGCCAGCGTAAACAGCGCGGCGATTCGTCTCGGGGTCATCCTCGCATAACCTCCTCCGGTCGGTTGCGTGCCCCTTGGGGTTTTCCTTCTGCCGGCCGTTTTGTTTCTCGTGATCCGGTCCATGTACACCATCGACTCCATTTACATAAATACTTACAGTATCACTATACAGCGTCCGAGCAAAGAATGCAAGAGCAACCAATCATTTCCAATTCGGCCGGAGACGGTCTTAACGGCGGACAAAGCAGCCGCGGGGGATCCGGCCAATCCGGATCCCCCGCGGTTTTACGCTCCGTCCGGGGCGTTCGTCCGCCGCGAAAGCGCGCTTTACTGTGGTATTCTGGCAAACGAGGCTTCCAGCTCCTCGTCGGTCGGGACATGGTCCCGCATGGTTTTGTCCGAATACTGGGCATAGGCGTTCAAATCGAAATACCCCGTGCCGGACAGCCCGAAGAGGATCGTCTTGGCCTGACCGCTTTCCTTGCATTTCAGGGCTTCCTCAATGGCGGCGTAGATGGCGTGGGCGGACTCCGGCGCGGGGAGGATGGTTTCCGCCTTGGCAAAGGCGACGGCCGCCTCGAAAACGGGGGTTTGCTCCACCGCGATGGCCTTGTCGAGCACGCCGTCCGCGTACAGGCGGGACAGCACGGGCGACATGCCGTGGAACCGCAGTCCCCCGGCGTGGTTGGCGGAGGGAATGAAGTGCGAGCCCAGGGTATACATTTGAGCCAGCGGCGTGACGCATCCGGTGTCGCAGAAATCGTACAGGAATCTGCCTCGGGTCAGCGTGGGGCAGGAGGCCGGCTCCACGGCGATGAAATACGGGCTCTTCAACCCTTTGAGCTTATCCTGCATGAACGGGGCCATCAGGCCGCCGAGATTGGAGCCGCCGCCGGCACAGCCAATGACGATATCGGGATACTCCCCGATGCGTTCCATGGCCTTTTTCGCCTCCAGACCGATCACGCTCTGGTGCAGCAGTACATGGTTCAGCACCGAGCCGAGGACATACCGGCAGTTGGAGCCGCTGACGGATTTCTCCACCGCCTCGCTGATGGCACAGCCGAGGCTGCCCGCGGTATCGGGGTATTCCTCCCGGATTTTCCGGCCGATTTGGGTCTCCGCGCTGGGGCTGGGGATGACCTTCGCGCCGTAGGTCTCCATCACATGCTTGCGGAACGGCTTTTGGTCGTAGGAGCCCTGGACCATGAACACCGTCAGGTCAAGCCCGAAATACGCGCAGCTCATAGCGACGGCAGTCCCCCACTGGCCCGCGCCCGTTTCGGTGGTCAGCTCGGTGACGCCCTGCTGCTTGGCGTAGTAGACCTGCGCCGCGGCCGAGGTGAGCTTGTGGCTGCCGCTGGTGTTGTTGCCCTCAAATTTGTAGTAGATTTTGGCAGGGGTATCCAGCGCGCGCTCCAAATGATAGGCGCGGCACAGCGGCGAGGGCCGGAAGGTGCGGTAGTATTCCTGCACCGGCTCGGGAATGTCGATATAGGGGTCGTCGTTGTTCAGTTCCTGCCGGATCACCTCACGGCAGAAGATGGGCGCCAGCTCTTCTTCGCCCAGCGGCTCGCGGGTTCCGGGATGGATCAGGGGGGCGGGCTTGGTCTTCATGTCGGCGCGGATGTTGTAATACTGCCCGGGTAGGTCCTGCTCGGAGAGGTACAGCCTGTGGGGAACTTTTGACATGGAAATCGCGCTCCTTTCTTTTTTCGGAACACAGAAAAGCCCATGTTCCGGCAATGGAACATGGGACAAGAATACACGATTCCTGCGGTACCACCCATATTGGTATGAATCCATACCCACTCACGCGCACAACCATGCGCCGACCCTTGGTTACGGGGGGACAAGTCCCGTCTCTCCTACTCAGGGGATTTCCCCCGTTCAGTTCGCCCTCCGCGATCCATTCACAAGGCTCCGTCCGGCCGCGCTCACACCTGCCGCGGCTCTCTGTACGGACGATTGCATCGCTACTCCTTCGCGTCATCGGTTTTTGATTTGTGGCTTGATTATACATCCCCGGCTCCGGTTTGTCAACAGGCAATTTATGCGAGCTTTACTTTTTTTACGCGCCGCCGCGCGGCAGGTCAGTCGCCGCCCGAGCCCGTCACATACTGCTCATAGATCAAATGGGTCCCGTTCGGGCCGGGGCGCAGGAACAGCGTAAAGTCGATGTAATCCACAACATCCTCCCGGCGCAGCTGGCGCATGACGAAGTCGAACTGCACACGGCAGGAGAACGCGCCGTTCCCCAGCGGCAGAAACTCGCCGGCGGATTCGTTTTCAAACGAGTAGGAGGAAAAAACCTGGTCAAAACGCCCGCCTAGATTCGCAATGACGTTGTAGATGCGGCTTCCTGGCTCATAGAACACGATCGTTTCCTCGCCCGTGGCTCTGTTTCGCGCGCG